>NZ_DAXETW010000107.1:0-30935 GCF_051155795.1 Longibacter sp. | reverse complement strand
CGTGCTCGCCCTGGCCGGACTGTGTTGTTTTATCGTACGCTGCCCGTACGCGTCTCCGCGAGCCAGGCGGATCCGTCGGTGTAGCGCGTTCGGGAGGAGCGGATGTCCCTGACGACATCCTTAGCCGATTCGGGGTGGGGCGTCCGGATCTGGTTCTCGACCCCCCGGTAAAAATGGCGTTAAGGAGAGAGGGGCAGATACCCGTGTTCGACTAAGGCTACTTCTATGGGCATGTTGCTGGAGTCACCGCAGTTCAACGCCGCCTGGAGCACAACACTCAAGCTCCTCACGGGCGGGACACTCGGTCTCTTACTTGCGATCATGCTGCTAAGTGTTTTTCGTGACAGCCCGCTCTTTTCACTCGACGGGTTCCTGGGTATTGCCCTTCCTTTTGCCATCATCATGGGCACTGCCGCGTTTTCCGTGCGCGGGTATAGCATAGAAGATGGACAGATCCGCATTCACCGGCTCGGCTGGAGCACCACGTACCCTGTTGACACCGTGCACCACGCGGAAGTGGTGCCCGGCATCATGAAAGGGTCGATCCGAACATGGGGGAACGGAGGCCTTTTTGGATTTATCGGTCACTTTCAAAATGATCGCCTTGGCGCTTACCGCGCGTACGCCACAAATGCGACCGACATCGTGCACTTGCGCATCGATGGCGAATCGATTGTCATCACCCCGAATCGTCCCGGTGAGTTCGTGGGTCGACTAAAGCAGGACGCCGCCTGGGAGCCCAATGTTGTCCCGTCGTAAGCCACGACTCTTTCTCATAAGGGGCTCGTCATGCTCGCGTCACTCGTCAGGGCGTGTTACTGCGTATGCATGTTGCCATTCCGGAGTCGTCCGGCTGACTGCAGGGCCTCGCGAGATGTGCGCGAGAAGCAACGGGGTGCGCTCGTTTTGCGTCCGAACCGGAGGGTTACCCGGCGTATTTCAACGGACCAGATGACGTGCCAACCTTATTTCTGCACTCGCAAGTATTGCGAATCCTCCCGTCCTCCCGTCGATAGCATATGCAGGACGGACATCTTTGCGATCGACAGGAAGAGGGACGACAGCCGCATGCGCCCCATCGCATCGAACAGCAATTACCAGGTCCAGACCTTCTCGGGGCTTCGATATGATTGCGAACGTAGACGAATCTGACTGGCGCCGCTTTCGAAGATCCGTGTCGGAGTGGCGGGAGCGGTATCTCCAGACGGTGAATGAAGAGATCAACGTGCTGACGACGCCCGGCGATCGAACGCCGACAGAGGCGTTCTGGGAGATCAAGGACCGAGTGGATGCGGAGGCAAAAATCCTGCAGGCCTGTCTGGATGGACACTCTCGGTCAAACATGAGCATCCACTTGATCCGCATGCTTCAGCACGGCATGATCTGTGAGGCCGACCTGGACGACTTCAGCCATGAACTCCGTGATCAGATCCTGGCATCGATCGAGGAATTTGGCAGACGGTCCGAATGATGCAGCCGGGAGTGCAGATTAGATGGACAACAAACGCATTCTCACCGTCGCCCGCTCATAAACCCCACCGTCGCACGGCCGTGCGACGGTGGGTGGGGGGCAGCCGCAATATTTCACGCAATCACCGGAAGTGATACATGAAAAAGTGGACCGAGGAGGAGCGTTACGAGACGCAGTCGGACCTTATCCGGCAGGCGCTATCATCTGAGGACCACGCGCTCGACACGCTACTGGAGGGGATGCGGAAGCGCGGCGAGTCGGCCGTCTACCTGTGCGGCTCACGGCTGGACCACGACTTCTGCTTTGGGAGCGAGGACATCGGCGTGCTCCTCAGCGTCCTCCCGGAAGATAACGCGAAGGCCTTCGTGCCCGGCTACCACCCGGGCAGCACGGAAGTATACGTTCCGTTTCAGGGCGGTCTGACCATCGAGTACCTGGTCGACGGTGATGTCGAAACGCGTGACGTCGCACGGTATGAGACGGCAGTGCTCCCGCCCGGTCAGTGTCACCGGATTCAGCCGAACCTCGATCGCCGCGCAGCGTCGCTCGTCGTGAAGACGAACTTGAGTCACGACCCCGACGTGGTCCGCTGCGCCGACTGCGGGTATTTCAAGGATCCCTTGGACTGCTCCTTGCACCGGAGCTGGACGGTCGATGATTCCTGACGCCGCGTGGCTGCCGGACATGGCCAACTCGATCGTCGATTCAGCCGATTCAGGTACATTCAGATGGCTAACGAACCCGATCGACCGAACGCCACGCAGCTTCTCAGCGGAATGATCCTGTTTCAGGCCGTCAGTGGCATCGCGGGCGGGACCGGACTGATGGTCGACCCGACGGGTGCGTCCCTCGGTATTCCGAACGAGTGGCTGACCGGCTCCCTGTTCGACTCCTACCTGATTCCTGGACTGAGCCTGTTCATCGTGCTCGGATGGTACCCGCTTGCAGCATGGATAGCCATCCGCCGTCGTTGGAACTGGGCGTGGCCGGTCGCCTTTTCGGTCGGCGTCGCCCTTATCATCTGGATTGGCGTCGACATCGCGATCATCGGATACCACGCAGAGCCGCCGCTGCAACTGATCTCCGCCCTGCTGGGCCTGGCCATTCTCGCGCTGGCCCTCTCCCCGTCCATCCGAGATGATCTCCGTCCAGACGGCCCCGGCGGACGTTCGGCCCGCTTCCTCCACGGCCCCTCATCGTAATCTCCGCATATCCTCAGTACACAACCTGCTATGTCCCACATTCTTCGTGCGTTTCCCGCTGCCCTTGTTCTGCTTCTCCTGCTTGCGGCCTGCGACCGGTCCGACCCGGAGTACAACGCGGAGGTCGTCCCGTATACGGGCGCTACGATTACGGCAGCGGATGCCACGGTCACGGATCCGTCCGGGGAGAAAGGATGGCAGGCGCGGCGAATGGACGACCGTGTCGTGCTTTCACGATCAACTCTGTGCGGCGATGAATGCACGGAGACGATCCAGCTCTCCCTCCGTACGCAAGGAGACGCTGGTCTTCCGGCCTTTAACAGCCTGATACGGATCCAGCGTAGCGCCCTCCCCGAACGCAGGACGCAGGAAACGATCGCGGTCCGCCGTATCGAAATCCAGGACTGGAATACGGACGGCGTCGTGAGCGGGCGGGTGGTCGGCGAAGAAGGAATCGTGTTCTGGGCAACCCTCGCGGGTCGGTCTGGCCAATAACCCGCCTGAAGATCCCGGCCGCACGATTCCCCATCCGGGATGATCTGTGCATTATCCCCGGAACGGCGGCCGTCGATCGGCAATTCGATCTTCTCACGTCCTCCCGCCTGACAGCTCCGCGGAATCCCGCGCGAACGCTTCCCCACGTCGTCACAGCGCGCCGGTGCAGATCCGGTTATTCCACCTCTCAGACCCCGATGTGCGATGCCTACCATGATCCCTCGAACTCGACTCGACGAGAACGCGGACAAGATCCGCGAAGACCTGCAGTTCGTCATGGACTGCTTCCGTGAGGTGCTAACGGAACTGGGCGAAGGCGAAATCGCCGATCGCCTGCCCTGGAGCGACGACGGCGCGCCGACGGGGAAGACCACCCGGCCGAGCCGGACCGCGCAGAGCTACTCGATCGCCTTTCAGCTCCTGAGCATGGTCGAGGAAAATGCAGCCGTCCAGATGCGCCGAAAGCTGGAAGCGGAGGGAAAGCTGGCGAAGGTCTCAGGCCTCTGGCAGCAGAATCTCGAGCGACTGAAGGAGCGGGGCTTGTCCGGTGAAGAGATTGCCGACGTGCTGACGGATGTCCGCGTGGAGCCGGTCCTGACGGCCCACCCGACCGAGGCCAAGCGGGCGACCGTACTGGAGCATCACCGCCGGATGTACCTGCTCCTGGTCGATCGCGAAAACCGGGTCTGGACACCGTCTGAGCGGAAAGAGCTACGGGCATCGATGAAAGCGGAGCTCGAGCGCCTGTGGCGTACGGGCGAGATTTACCTGGAAAAGCCGGACCTGGCCTCGGAGCGCCGCAACGCGATCCATTATTTGCGAAACGTCTTCCCCGACGTCCTGCCGGAGCTGGATCGCCGGCTCAACGTGGCCTGGGAGGAGATGGACTTTGACCCCGCCTTGCTGCACCGCCCCGACGGTCGCCCGAGCCTTCGGTTCGGCAACTGGGTCGGCGGCGACCGGGACGGGCACCCGCTCGTCACGTCGGACGTCACTCGTGAAACCCTCGGCGAGCTACGGACGAACGCCCTGCAGCTGCTTGTGGAAAAGCTCACGGAGCTGACGCGACGGCTCAGCCTGTCGGAGTTTCTGCAGGCGCCGCCGGAGCCGCTTTCCGAAACGGTCGCTGTCATCGCGGAGGATCTCGGGGAAAGGGGACGACGGGCGGTGGAGCGGAATCCCGACGAGCCGTGGCGGCAGTTCGTCAATCTTATGATCGCGCGTCTTCCCATCGAGGACGGCGCCCGGGTCGAGCACCCCGCCGCGTACGAGACGCCCGACGCGCTGGTCGACGATCTGATGTTTCTCCGCGAGCAGCTTCTCGCCGTTGACGCAGACCGCATCGCACGGCGCGACCTGGACCCCGTGCTGCGAACGGTGCAGACGTTCGGGTTTCACCTGGCGGCACTGGATATTCGGCAGAACAGCCAGTTTCACGACGAAGCCGTTGCGCAGCTCATGTCTGCCGCCGGACTGCAGGGCGAGCGGTTTCTGGAATGGGATGAGGAGCAGCGCCTCGATTTTCTTAATCGCGAGTTGTCCTCCCCGCGTCCCTTGACGCACCCGGACATGGAACTGGGCGAGCAGGCCCAGGCCGTGCTGGACGCCTATCGCGAGGTGTCGCAGTACATCAAGGAGTACGGACCGGAGGGGATCGGCGCCCTCATCATCAGCATGACGCGGAGCCTGTCGGATCTTCTCGTGGTCTATCTGCTCGCGCGCGAGACCGGCCTGACGATGCAGACCGAAGACGGGATCGTGTGCCGGCTGCCCGTTGTGCCGCTCTTCGAAACGATCGATGACCTTCATAATGCGCCCGGTATTCTGGACGACTTCCTGTCGCACCCGATGACGCAGCGGAGCCTGGCCTATCTGCAGGAGGAGCACGGGACGAGCCAGCCGGTACAGCAGGTCATGATCGGCTACAGCGACAGCAACAAGGACGGTGGCATCGTATCGAGCCTCTGGAATCTGTACCGCGGGCAGGATGCGCTTGCCGATGTGGGCCGGGAGCACGGCGTGCGCGTCCGCTTCTTCCACGGACGTGGCGGGACCATCAGCCGCGGCGCCGGGCCGACGCACCGGTTTATCAACGCACTCCCGCATTCGTCGCTGCAGGGGGACCTGCGACTCACCGAGCAGGGCGAGACGATCGCGCAGAAGTACGCCAACCGTTTAAATGCCGCCTACCACCTCGAGCTGCTGATCGCGGGGACCACCGGCGCCACATGCCGGCAGCGCTACAGCCGGAAGAAGGGTCACCCGCTGGAGTCGACGCTCGACCGCATGGCGGAGAAGAGTCGCGCGGCGTATCAGCAACTCATTCACACCGACGGCTTCGTGCCGTTCTTCCGCAAGGCGACGCCGATCGATGCGATCGAAGCCAGCCGCATCGGGTCGCGACCGGCGCGCCGGACGGGCAAGCAGACGATCGCCGACCTGCGCGCGATTCCGTGGGTCTTTAGCTGGAGTCAGGCGCGCTTCTACCTGTCGGGCTGGTACGGGACGGGGACCGCGCTGGAGTGGCTTCAGGAGGAGCATCCCGACGCGTTCAACGATGTGAAACAGCAGAACTTCATCTGGTCGCCGCTCCATTACATCATCAGCAACGTCGCGACCAGCCTGGCCACGGCAAATCCGGAGATCATGCGGCAGTACGCCGGCCTCGTGCAAGACGACGACCTGCGCGAACGGGTGATGTCGCAGATTGAGGCGGAATACGACCGGACGCGCCGTATGATGGAGCGCATCTACTCCGGCCCGCTTGCCGAGAAGCGGCCCAACGTCCAGCAGTATCTTGACCTCCGACAGGAGGGGCTTCAAACGCTCCACCGGCAGCAGATTGACCTGCTGAAGCACTGGCGTCACGGCTCGGGCTCCGGCAACGACGAGGTGCTGCTCAAGCTGCTCCTCACGGTGAACGCGATTGCGAATGGGCTCGGCACGACGGGGTAGGAGAGGAAGCGTGGTCCCGGCGCGTCCACGGCGGACGGGCTGGGCCCAATCTGGATGTTACTTTCCCGCGGGATGAAGCGGCTGTGCAGATGAAGAAATGGACGCAAACCGTCGCGGCGAACTTTGTAGAAACGATTTGCGTCTAAGATAAAGGTAAGGAAATTGATCGCGGCACAATAGCGAGGGCTCACCATGACACAGATCACGCGCTCCACATTTCGAGGTCTCCGCCAGCTGGCGGGCGTCCTTGCCTTTCTTGTAGCTGCGACGAGTCTGACGGGGTGTTACACGCAACTCGCCACGGTGGATGATCGCGGCGACGGTGAGGTGTATGCCGATGAGTACCGGCGCGACTACGATCGCCGGTACGATCGGTATGACCGGTACGACCGCCATGATCGCTTCCGGGTTCGCCACTACCGGCATCTGGCGCTGTACGACCCGATCTTCTACGACCCGTTTTACGACCCCTTCCTGTACGATCCGTTCGTGTCGGGCGTGGGCGTCTCCGTGACGGTCCGCTTCGGCGACTTCGGGTACTATGATCCGTTCTTCTACCGCCACCGATCGTACTACGGCGGGTACTTTGCCTACTCACGCTACCGGTACCATCGACCGTATCGGTACTGGCGCCCGTACCGCTGGCATCGCCCGTCGGACTTCTACTACAGCGGCTATTACGACGGATATTACGACTACGAGCGCCGCCGCGACAGCTACACCGTACCGCGGAACACGAACGCGAGTCGCGTGGGGCGGACCGCCACCTCCGGCCGTGTGACGGACAACACCGTCCGGAGTGCCAGCGTTGGTCGGACCGCCACGTCGGGCCGGGCCCGTACGTCTGCCGCAAGTGACCAGCAGCGCGCCGCGACCGGCCGTTCGGCCAGCAGTGGCCGCGTGGGTCGCAGTGCTGGAAGCGGATCCGATCAGGGCTCGTCGGCAACGACGACCCGGACGCGTTCCGGAAGCAGTGGGCGCGTCGGCCGCACGAGCACACGCTCCGGGGACGACCGAAGCGCCGCCCGAACGGGGCGCTCCGGTGAATCCTCTCGCACGGGACGATCGGCGACGCGCAGCCGCGGCGGCAACGACAACGGGGATGCTCGATCCTCTCGCTCACGGAGCGGATCGGACTCGCGTGCTCGCACCGGCCGTTCGGACGATTCCTCGCGTACCGGACGCTCCGCATCGCGCAGCCGTGATGGCAACGATAACGAGAATGCGCGCTCCTCCCGATCGAGTGGGTCGGATTCACGCGCTCGCACCGGACGATCCGGTCGCGCAGGTGACGACGGATCGAGTTCGGCGCGGTCCCGCGACGACGGGAGCCAGCGTATCCGGTCGGTCGGCACGACCCGCACCGGGACCGGACGCGTCGGCCGGAGCGCAGACTCCACCCCGCGGCGCTACGACACGTCCCGCAGCCGGGCCGGCGAGTCCTCCGACGGTTACACCCGCCGGAGCACGACCTACGACCGGTCGCGGACATACGATCGCTCTCGCACCTACGACCGGTCGCGTGACCGTTCCTACGATACGAATCGCGGAACCAAGCGCTCACCGACCTACGATCGGACGCCACGGCCGCGAACGTACGACCGATCCACACGCTCTCGCACGTCGGACCGCTCCGCTCGGACGCGCGCCCCGCGCCGCTCAAACGATGCCGTGAAGAGCCGCTCTTCTCGAACGAGAAGCCGGTCGGCCCGCACCCCGCGGAGTCGCAGCCAGGCGACGAAGTCACGTAGCCGAGCTACGAAGTCACGCAGCAGCCGCTCCCGCAGTCGCGCCACGTCGCGCTCATCGCGGAGCCGGAGTGAGGCCAAGTCAAGCCGTTCCCGGTCTCGCAGCCGTGCAACCACCGATCGCAGTCGCCGCTCCTCCGACCGTTCATCGAGCCGCCGCTCGTCGCGCCGCGACAACGACAACTAGAGCGCCGGTTGACAGCAGCTCCGCCCTTACGGCGGCCGCGTCTTCACTCCTTCCGGGCCCGTGTACTCGTGCCACGGGCCCTTTCTATGCGCTTGCGATACAAACCTCCTTTCCCGTAACCCACCGGTTTGAATAGACTTATGAAAACCGACGCAACGTACTCCGACCGTACACGGGTCCTTCGATCCGTCCGCCGATGGGCGTGGTGCACGGCTGTCGTGCTGGTGTTTTTCCCGCTCTGGTCGGCAACGCCGGCTGAGGCGCAGGTGCGCGATCCAGGCCTGCTGAATGCGAACACCGACGTTCCGGATGCCGACGACATCTTCCGCTTGTCTGAGCGCCTTCCCGGCGTCACGGCTCGTTCGATCGGACTCGCCGGCGCCGGTGTGGCCGGGCGGGGCGACATTAGCGCGCTCTATACCAATCCGGCCGGGCTGGGATGGGCGGAGTCGTCGCAGGCCGGTGGCGGGTTCAGTATTCTCACGTCCCGTACCGATGCGACCTACCAGCCGCCCGGACCGGGTGCGGGCCTGAACCTGGAGTCGAGCACGCCCAACACGACGCTCTCCAACTTTAGCGCCCTCTACAAGGTACCGACCGAACGCGGTGCGCTCACGTTTGCAGCGTCGTACCACCGGTCCGCCGATTTCACCCAGGAGATGGAATACGAGGGGGAGGCGGTCGGGACGTCGGTCACCGGCTCCCTACTTCCGAACATTCAGAACGTTGACTTTCCGACCGGTGAAATCGACTTTTTCGAGTCTCCGCGGGCATTCGTTGCCTTCGAGGGCGGCGCCATCGAGTTCTTCGAGGGGCTCCGGCAGAACGGCGAGTACCCGTTTCAGCCTGCCGTTTTCCCGGGAACGCGCATCCAGCAGATCGGCGAGGTGGACCGCTCCGGTAGCATCAACGAGCTGAATTTCGGCGCCGCGTTCGAGGCGGCGGAGAACGTCATGGTCGGTGGCGGCGCGAACATCATCTTCGGCTCGTACGAGTTTCGCCAGGAGCTCGTGGAGATCGACCAGGGCGGGAATGACAACTATGAGGTGATTCGCGGCGGCACAACCTACACCGGGCTCGACCAGATCCTTTACCGGGACGGCTATCAGGATGACCTGGTCGGCTTTAACCTGCGTTTCGGCGTATCCGCGAAGGTAGCGGATGAGCTGACGTTCGGCGTCGCATTTGAGTCGCCCACGTGGTCGTCCGTCGACCGTACGTACACGCTCGCCGCGGTGCAGACCACCTTCGATCAGGGCGGCGTGCTGTCTTACGGCATCAACGACACGTTCCAGTCGCAGGGCCGGGGTGGGTTGGACTACGAGACGCGCACGCCGCTCCGGTTGAGCGCCGGCCTGAAATATGATGCCGACAACCTGCTCGTCAGCGCCGATGTCGAATTCGTAGACTGGTCTCAGCTGGACGTGGACGAATCGACAACCGGACCCGTGTTCAACGTGACACCGATCCAGGACGCGATTGAGGACAACTACTCGTACGTCTTCAACCTGCGGGGCGGCGCCGAATACCGTCTGGACCAGGGTCTATCGATTCGGGCCGGAGCCGCTTATCGGCCGGATCCTCGCGAGGGCCGTGCTGTTGCTGGCACGACCGCCCGGGATCGGCTCTACCTGGCGGGCGGACTCGGCTACGCGGTCAGCGACCAGTTCCGGATTGACCTAGGCTGGATGCAGGAGCGCGTAGACGACCCCTTCAGTCCCTACAACGCGACGGACCTGGGCACGCTCGGCAACGTCCCGCAGCCCCTGAACGACGCGACCTACCTGCCGCCCGTCGTACAGCAGGACGTGTCCCGTAACCTCTTCATGCTCGGGATGACGATCACGTTCTAGCAGGCCGACCGATTCTACGCTTTCCTTGAAAGACCCGCGTGCCCGTGCACCGGCATTTGACCGATGCGGCACCGCGGGTCTTCGGTGTTCACGAAAACGATCTAACGGGAGGACGGACTCGCGCCGGCATCCGCGTTGGCCTGTTCCTCGCGGCGCTGTTCACGCTCGTCCAGCATCCGGTGGTAGTCCCGGGCGGCGCGGTTGTGCTCGCGAAGCGTCCGGCTGAACCGGTGCCCTCCGGTACCATCCGCAGCGAAGAAGTAGTAGTCGTGATCCTTCGGATAGGCGACAGCGCGAAGCGTCGTCGGCGCCGGATTGGTGATGGGGCCCGGAGGCAGGCCGGCGTTCCGGTAGGTGTTGTACGGATGGTCGATCTCCAGGTGGCGGTATAGGACGCGTCGTGTTCGCTCTCCCTGCGTGTCGATCAAAACGTACTGGATGGTCGGGTCGGCCTGCAACTTCCACTGGTCGTCCAGCCGGTTCAGGTACACGCCGGCGATCGTCGGCTTCTCCTCATCGAAGTAGGCTTCCCACTCGACGATTGACGCCAGCGTCAGCACGTCGTGTTTGCTGAGGCCGGCGTCGGCCGCGGCGTTCGCCAGTTCGCGCTCGTAGTAGGCATCAAACTCCCGCTTTATACGGCGCAGAACCTCTTTGGCGGGCGTTTGCCAGTAGAACTCGTACGTCTCCGGCAGCATGTAGCCGAAGAGGTGCTCGGGAGTGGTGCCGAGGTCCTGTGCGAGACTCGTATCCCGCAGGGCTGTGAGGAAGTCGTCGCTGGAAAACCCCAGGTTTCGACCCAGCACGCCGGCTACCGTCGGAGGCTGGCGGCCGGGCGGGATGGTGACGCGCACGGGGGTCTGCAGCCCCTTGCGGATCGTCTCCAGCATGTCGTACGAGGAAGCGCCGGATTCGAAGGCGTAATGGCCGGGCTTGATCTGCTTGTCCCATCCCGTGGTCTGCGCGATCAATCGGAACGAAGACGTCGACTGGAGAAGGCCGGCCGAGGCGAGGGAGTCCACGGCTGCGTCGAAGTCCCGCTGCGGGATCGTCACCGTACGTTCCCCCTCAAACGAGGGTGTGTTCGGGCCGAAGACAACCCAGGCGCCGGCCCCCGCCGTCAGGGCGATAAGCAGAACGACGCCCGCGACGGCGTAGAGTATGCGCTTCCGGACGGTCATTCAGCAGAAACGGAGGTGCGGGTAGAGACGAGATGATGCATGGTTCGTAATCGCAAGATTCGGGCCTCGCGTTCAAGCGTTGAATCGATGGGTCGTTGAATCGATGGGTCGTTGAATCGTTGGGTCGTTAAACGCTGAACCCTGAACCACCCCCCTACCCCGGGAGGCCGGGCTCGACCAGGAGCACGTCTTCCCGCTCGACGCGGACGGCACCGGGGGCTGCGCCTTTCGGGCTGCGGACGTACTTCCGGCGGGTCATCATAACCGGGACGAGGCCGCTTCCCCGGGCTTTGCTGTAGTACGCCGCGATTGCGGCAGCGATGTGCTTGCGTCGCCGTCCCGGCTCGGCATCGCGGTTTGGGAGATGCAGCACCGTGTGCGAGCCCGGCACACCGCGGGCATGCAGCCACAGATCGTACTTCTGGGCGACGTGAAACGTGAGCTCGTCGTTTTGCCGCGCGTTTTTTCCGACCCACACCTCGAACCCGCCGCCCAGATCGAAGCGTCGGAACGGGAACGTATTGACGTTCGCGTCCGGTCGGTCGACGAACGGGGCGACGTCCGATTCGCGCTCCTTTCGGAAGGTCTTGATGCCGTCGAGCGTGTCGATGGCTGTGATTTCGTCGTGCAGCGCCCGTGCCTTCTCCGCGCGCTCCACCGTTTCATCCAGGCGCGCCTCCGCCTCCTCGCGGGAGCGGCGGGTCCTGCGCGCCCGGGAGTAGTAATACTCGGCGTTGTCGACGACGGACTTTGCTGGATCGAGCGGGATGGTGACGGGCTCGCCGTTCTCGAACAGGTCCGGCAGCGTCACCTCCTCATCCCCAAGGTCGACAGCGTCCTGTTGCGCCATCAAGAGGTGCCCCCAGCGCTCATAGCGATCGGCCCGGCTCTCGTTGGAAAGCTCCTCCAGCATCCGGTCTGCACTCTCCCGGTAGTGTTCTGCTGCGTCCTTGAGCGCTTTTTCCAGCGGATCGTAGAGCCGGTGGAAGTGGCGCTCGGCCAGTCGACGCTTGACGAATGACGCCACGGCAATGTCGACCGTATCGAAGGCGTCCGATTCCGTCCCCGCCGCTTCCAGGTGCTGCATCCGTGCGAGGGCGAAGGCGTCGGGAAACTGTCCTCCTCCGTAGATGACGGGCGCCGGATCGTCGAACTCGGAGATTAACGTCTGCGATGCCTCAAACAGCGCCCGCCGCTCTGCTTCCGTTGTTTCTCCGGGATCCTCGGTCTCAATGCCGGCACGGAAGACCGTTTCCTGTGCCGGGAGCCGCCCGAAGAGGGGGACGGCCGACTGGATCGCCTGCCGCGTCGAGTTGCGGTTCGGGCGCCATCGGCCCTCAAAATCCGCGAACGATTTCGGCATAGGGGCCGCCCGGGGCGACGGCGCGTCCTCGCCTGAATACGTCTCATCGTTCTGAAAGGCCTCGACCACCCGGTCGTCTCCGTCGACCAGAAACGCGTTGGCGCGAGCGCCGAAGAGCTGCCACTGAAACCGGTAGTCGCCCTCCAGGTCGAGGTACAGCATTCGATCCCGGTCCGCGATCCGAATGTCGACAACGTCCCGGTCGAATGCCTCGCGGAACAGCGTCGCGACGTTGCGCCGGGCCTTGGAGTAGCGGTCCGTTCGAAAAATGAAGATGAACGGGCGCTGGATCGAGCTTCGGAGCATCCACTCTGCGTCCGGCCCCGTCATCGCCAGGGTGAGTTCGTTCTTCGACTGCGAGTACGCGTCGATGATGGTGGTGCCGGGGAGGTCGTCTCGCCATTCACGGACGAGCGCGCGCAGGGTGAAATAGCTGTCGACCACAGAGGCGAAGGCATCGGGAAGGCAGAGGATGCGAGGGATCCACTTCGCACGCCTGATACGCCGATTCGTTCGCCCGCGCCGTTCATCATCGGATGCCCCACACCGGGATTTCAGCGCCGACCGTGACCACGGGTCCGGAGTAGCCGACATTGAAGGGGAGATCGTCGTCGTCACTTCCGATCGATGCATGGCGGTATCCGGCTTCCATGCGAAGAAAGACCGGTCCAACGGGGTAGCGCACCCCGGCCGACCCCGTAAACGAATAGCCGGTGCCGCGTGCTTGGAGTTCGGCAACTCCTTCCCCTGTCTCCTCGCCAAAGGAGAGGCGGATGCGTTCCGTGACCGTATAGCGGCCCAGCCCCCCGCCGGCACGAGCGCTCACGAACGGCTGCAGCCGATGACCCCGCCGGAACGTGTAGCCCGTCGAGGTCTCGATCGTCCAAAACGACGCTTCTGATGTGACGTCGAGCGTTCCACCTGCATCCCCGTAGAGAGCCGATGCCCGCGTCCTGGCGTACTGTACGTGGAGGCCGGAGGTCCAGCCACCGACGTAGAGCGTGGCACCGCCTCCTGTCACCACGTTACCGGGATAGGCCTGCTGAACGGGAATGTTGATGCCCTGGTCCTGATAGGATCCGACGATCGCCCGAAAGAAGTCGGTCGCTTCATTCATGGAAAACGAGGTGTAGCCGGCCTCGGCGTGCACCCAGAGTGTCATGTCCGAGGCGCCGTCCGTTGACTGTGCCGCAGCCGGCATCGCCGCGAGGGTCACGAAGGCGAAAAGAGCCGAAACTCGAAGGGAGGAGAGAAGGGTCATGGCAGGCACGAGAAACGGGGAGAGGCGGGTCGATCGGGTCAGTCTGTGAGCGGAACGCGCCAGAGCCACCCGAGCGGTCGGTCCGCTGTCAGGGTGTAGATTTCGCTTCGGTCGGCACTGAGGATCAGGCGATCAATGGGTGAAGCGAAGCCCCACTCGCGAACGATCATCTGAGCAGTCCCGTCGACTTCCAGGAGGCGTCCGGAACGGCCGTCTCGAACGTGTGAGCTCACGCCGAGGAAGAGCCGACCGGCATCGACCGCCACCCGGTCGACGAGGTCGCCCTGAGGAACCGGAAAGTCGATGACGGAAGAGAGCGTCAGCGATGCCCCGGTAATCGTGCGAAAGCGGCTTTCCATGACGGAGATGAGGTACGCCGAGTCGCCGTTCGCCGTTGGGTAGACGTTCCAGCACGACATGCCATCGAACGGATAGGTGGCTTCTTCGATAATGTCGCCGGTCGCCGGGTTGTAGCGGCGCAGCCTGCATGAATCGGTGGCGTCGTCCACGTGCTGCGTGAGAAGGTCGGCGCCGGCCCGTTGCACCGTCGGGTTGGGAGGCGGATTCGCGAGGCCGGTCACGAACGCACCATCATCGGTGCTGTAGACGCTATACTCGCCATTCGTCTGGGCAACCACAGTACCATCCGGTCCGAGGCGCAGTCCGAATGCATCATCAGGGAACGCCGACAGGCGGCGGAGGAACTCCGGCTGTTCCGTTGCGGAGAATGCGAGGAGTTCGGTGGTTGTAATGCCGCTGGCCGGATCGGCGGCGAACACGTACACCTCGCCCCCGTCCTGCCGGATGCCGACGACGTCTGCAGTTCCTGCCAGCGAGGGATCCTGAAGGTGTGCGACCAGATCGATGGACGTCAGCGTCGTTCCGTTGCCGGCGTTCAGGACGTACAGTCGGGCCCCGTCGCTGCTGTATATGAGATCAAGGGACGGGTGGCTGGTGCTGGAGTATGCCAGACGGTCGTAGGCCTCCGCCTCGATGTCCGTTGCTTCGCCGTACCGCGCGGTCGTTTCTGCGGGTTCGGCCAGCTGAGCACGGTTCGATGCGTACACCCGGTATGTGGACGTGAACCCATATACCGTGGGTACGCCGGCGTCTTCGTAACTCCGGATGGATGCGTCTAATAGCGTATCCAGTACCGTCGTCTGCGGACCGAACATCGAGCCGCCACCCGGTTTGTCGGACCACGTGTCCTCGCGCACGACGACGTACGCATAGAAATTCGGGTCCGTGTTCGGCGTCCAGTCAAGGGTTACATCCGAGGTCTCCCAGGTGACACGTAAATCCTCTACGGCCGTAGGTGGCCGCTGATCGAAGACGACCGGTGTAACGAGTACGACCGAGGGAGCCCCCGCCAGTCCGAGCAGGCCTCCGTTGCCGTCCGCCCGGTAGATCTCCAGACCTAAGGCAGCCGGTCCGTCGGGGAATTCCGTCGTCGGCGCGCTTAACAGGTAGGGAGCCTGTATGGCTTCGTCGACCGGTTGGCCGTCCACGGTCAGAACGACGCGCTCAATCGATCCGGGGAGCGTATCGAGATCCGCGGTCAGATCGACGCGACCTGCGAGATGCTGTCCGCTGCGAATAGAAGAAAAGTCGACGGCGGCAACCACCGGCAACTGGACGGATTCGTCGACAAAGCGATCCGGTTCCTGTACAAAGTCGCATCCTGCGCTACCCAGCCACAGAATGATGATGGATATCCAGAACGCGAGTAACGAGCCCGTTCTAGAGAGATTGATCATGAGACGCCGGGGAGAGGTGCACCGTAACCCAGAATTAAAAAACGCCCCGGAGTTTACGCGTTTATTTTAAATATCAAAGCCAATTTTCTGCGAAGAGGTTGTCCGGCCTTCTCATCCGGAACGCGCGACGATTTGGCCGGCACCATCTTGCTGATCAGGATGACAGAGATTCTGGGGTTGCGGTTGTATACTGGATATTGAATCGCGGACCATTATCCAGCACAAGCCAGACGATCATGAAGAAGAACATGGGCACGATCGACCGCATCCTCCGCATCAGCATCGCCCTCATCATCGGTGTGCTGTATTTCACCGGGCAGATCTCGGGACTGGCCGCGACGATCCTCGGCGTCATCGCCGTTGCTTTCGTTCTTACGAGCTTTGTCGGCTCGTGCCCGGCGTATCTTCCCTTCGGTCTGTCTACGCTCCGAAAGGGTAAATCCTCGTAAGGCCGGCGAAGTCGTCATCCTTGGACCGTCTGAGCCGACAAGACGCGTTCGCCGGCTGGCGGGCGCAGGTTGTAATGGTTGCTCATGCTCGCGCCGTATGCGCCGGCGGTGCCGATGACGAGAACGTCGCCCGGGCGCGTGTCGGGAAGGCGCCGGCTGCGACCGAGGACGTCTCCGGTCTCGCAGATCGGACCGACGACGTCGGCGGTGATGGCAGGAGCTTCGTCCAGGCGCGAGAGGTTGGCGATTTCGTGATATGAGCCGTACAGCGCTGGCCGGATCAGGCTGTTCATCCCCGTCCCGAGCCCGACGTAGTGAACCGGTCCCTTCGACTTTGTCTGTGTGACGGGGGCGAGCAGAACACCCGCCTGTGCCACCAGGAACCGACCCGGCTCCATCCACAGGTCGTACGCATGCTGCGTCTTGAAGTCCCGGAGCCGCTTATCCAGTACGTCGAGATCAAGCGGCTGGGCGTTGGGCCGTTCCGGCACGCCGAGTCCGCCACCGACGTTCAGGGTGCGTACATCCGGGAAGTCGGCGGCCAGCGAGGCGAGAAAGCCTGCGATGTCGGGCCAGGTGCCGGCGTCGGTGATGCCGCTGCCGACGTGGACGTGCAGGCCGCGAACGGTACAGTCGCATCGGTCGGCGAGTCGGCGAAGGCGCGGCAGCTCGTCCGGAACGATACCGAACTTCGACTGCGCACCCGCCGTGCGGACGTGCCGGTGGTGCCCATGCCCGCGTCCCGGGTCGACACGAACGAAGAGATCCTGGCCTCTGAAGACGTCTGGATGGCGCTGGATGGGCTCGACGTTGTCCAGCGTTACGTGGATGCCCTGCTCCAAGGCGCCCGCGTACTCGTCGATCGCGGCGAAATTCGGCTGGAACAGGATCCGGTCGGGCGACAGGCCGGGAAGGACGTCGCGGACTCGTTCCACCTCGCCCGGGGAGACGCATTCGAACGCAATGCCTTCGTCGGCCAGGATTTCAAGGACGCGGGGATGCGGGTTCGCTTTGACCGCGTAATATGTACGGTCGATCGCGTTGAGGCGGCGCACGTGCCTGGCGTTGGCTCGCAGCGTGCGTTCGTCGTAGACGTACACCGGATCTGACCGGTCGTTCATGATCGCAAGCAGGTCATCCCGCCGTTCGCGCCACCAGGCGTCGTCGTTGGTGGATGGCTGCGTTTCGAAGAGCTCCTGCCAGCTCGGACCGAACGTCGCGTCCGCGGCCCGCGTCGCGAACAGCTGACCGTGGAGCTGGCGAACGAGCCGCTCGGACTGCTCCTCATCCACGACGAAGCCGAAGTTCAGGTCGGACGCGGCCTGCGAGACAAGGTGTACTTTCTGTTCATCGAAGACCTCGAAGGCCGGCCCGAGCTCGTGCAGCATCGACCGGATGTGGCGCCCGACGAGGCTCACGACGGCACAGGGCCCGATGATCTCTGGTTCGCAGTACGCACTCAGGTCGTGCATCAGACGGCCGAGTACGTCCGGGTCCAGCGCATTGGCCATCGGATCGAGCGTCACCGTCACGTTGGCCTCCGACGTTGCCACGAGGTCGACCGACAGACCGTGGTGCTTAAAGATCTGGAAGACGTCGGCGAGAAATCCAACCTGCTGCCACATGCCCAGCGTCTCCATCGAGACGACGGTCACGCCGTCCTTCGACGAAATCGCCTTCACCTCGGGGCCGTCGTCCGGCACGTCGTCGGAGATCACGGTTCCTTCCAGGTCCGGGGTGTCGGTCGAGCGGACGTGTAGCGGGATGCCGTAGCGACGGACGGGGGCAAGGCAGCGCGGATGAAGCACCGTCGCCCCCATGGTCGCGAGTTCCTGCGCCTCCGCGTACGTCAGGCGGCGGAGAAGGCGTGCGGAGGGGATGTCCCGGGGATTGGACGTGAACATCCCAGGGACGTCCGTCCAGATCTCGAGCCGTTCCGCTTCCAGTTTTGCGGCGAAATAGGCGGCCGACGTGTCCGACCCGCCACGGCCGAGGAGGACGGTTTCTCCGACCGGGTTGCTTGCAATGAAGCCCTGCGTGATGAACACGCCGGCATCCTGACCGGCGAGGTGGTCTTGAAGGACGCGGTCCGGGTACGCTGCGCAGGTGGCCGACAGGTAGCGTCGTGCCGGGGCCACGTGCGCTTCGTCCTCGGCACGCAGGACCTCGCGTGCATCTAACCAGTGAGCCGACAGACCCGCCGACGAAAGATATGCGCTTCCGAGTTGTGTTGACATCCGTTCGCCCAGCGCCATAATCTCGGCTTGCTGCTCCGGGTGTGCCCGCCCGGTGCGGGCGATCTCGTCGACCCGGTTCTCCAACGTCGTGAACGCCTCCCCGAGAAGGTTCGCCCCGTTCAGTCCGAGGTCGTCGGCCAGGTCAAGGTGCTGGCGGCGGATTCTGTCGAGAAGCGTCGTCGCGGGCACGTCCGTTTCCGGGCCGGCGAGGGCTTCGAGGCGGTCGGATACGCCGGAGAGGGCGGAGCAGACGAGGAGGGGACGAAAGCCGTCGTCGCGGTGGCTGCGAGCGATGCGTACGATGGTCTCCCAGCGGCTGCGCGTCGAAACGCTGGTGCCGCCGAACTTCAGGACGATCCAGGAGGGGGCGTCAGGCATGAACCGGGGTCGGTCGGAGGAAAACGAAGCTATCGTTTCCCATACCCTTCTTCCCGCGTCACGGGTCCGTCGTCCCGTACGCGGGACGGTGCTTGTGTCGAATTTGTCAGAATGCCGAACGGCGCCATCGTCTGGCGCCGTTCCGAGAGGCGGTCAGCCTCGTTGCGGCCGAACGCGCCGCGCAAAATGGTTGCGGATGGTGTGAGCGAGTCCCATCGCACTGGTGTGCTCGAAGACCGCGGAGAGTCCGGACCGGTGACCGATCAGGCCGGACGACTCGGCTGCCGGGTCGCAGACAACCACCCAGCGGACGTCGTCCTGGGGGAGCAGTCCGTGGAAGGTCTCTTCGACGTACCGGATGGCGGCGATAACCGCGTTCCGGGCGTCTGCCGTCCATGTTCCAGCAAACTGGACCGGGATATGGGATCCGCTCGGGGACCGCAATCTCGGCCAGGCGGATCGGGAGCCCGACAGGCGGAGGTCCGGCAGAATACGATCACCGTCGTTTGCGGTCGAGTCCGTCTTCCGTGATGCATCGTCGATGTCCATAAATGCAGTCGTGGAATAGAAGGGAGTCCATGCGAAGTGCGCTAGCAATAAAAATCGCCCGCCCGGAGCCCGGAGACGGCCCTCTCTCCAGTAGCCGCCTCTCGTGACCCCGTGCCGGGCGATGTACGGACGCGAAGCCCGACGTGCGCGAGCTAACGCAGCAAGCCGGCGTCCGCAGTTTCAAGGGTCAGGCTGTTGATATCGGTTGTGTCCGCCTCCGTCGAATCGGTTTCCACGGTGTCGGACTCGGTTGTGTCGACGCGTACCGTGCGTAGGCCGGCCTGCGAGGTCAGCGTATCAGATTCGGTCGTGTCTTCTTCCGTCGTGTCGCGGGATGGCCGCTCGGCAGGCTTCGGAACGTCGTCGGCGTTGCGGGTCGAACGATCCATGGTCGAGGGTGCGGCAGCGTCGTCCTTCGGCATCAGAACCGTCGCAATGCCGTGAGACACCCCGTTCGAGGCCGTCATGTCCGTTACCGTGATCGACGCGCCGCCGATCGTTGACCCGTCGGATCCGACCGTGAGCGTGTCGCCCGTGACGACGCGGACGGCGGAGAGGCCGGCCAGCGTTTCAGCGGAGACCTCATCCACGACAATGTGCTGGCGGAGAATGCGAACCAGCTCGTCGCGGCTCATCGCGTCGAGGTCCGCGTCTACGGCCTGAAAAGCGTCATCCGTCGGAGCGAAGAGGGTATATGGACCGCCCGTGTCAAGCGCCTTCGCGAGGCCGGTCGACTCCAGCGCGCCGACAAAGGTTGAGTACTCGCCCTGGTCGCGGAGCATGTCCACCAGTGCCGTACCGGAGGCCCCGGTTGTCGCTCGATCCGCATCGGCGTCATTCATAGTGGATGCCGGGGCCGGGCGGGTCGTGTCCGGCTGCGTCTGTCCGCCGCCGGATTGTGCGTGGGCCATCAGCGGAAGCAGCCCGAGCGCCGCGACGATAGCGGCAATGAGCGAGACGGTAAAGAGCGATGGATGCGATGACGTGCGAGTGGATGCAGGCATGAGAGGTCAGGGTGATCTGGGAAAGCGAGAAGCGAGGCGCTGTCGAGCGCACCTCGTCTGATGTCGATTCCTGCAACCGGTCGACTTCCGGAAATGCTCTTAGGATGGACGAATGGTTTGCCGAGATTCGGCTGAGGCTTTCCTTCGATCCGCCGGATGTGGATCATAAAAAATGCGACCCGCATCGCCGTCTGGGCGATCAGGGTCGCATCATCATGAAGTTAAACATCCTAAGAAAGTACGAGCGGGCGTTAGAGTAGAAAAATGTGACGTGCTCCGGGTAGATCAGATGTGTAGCATCCGGCTAATCTTCTGTCGTCACGTCGAGGTATACGATATCGCTCTCGCGCTCATCGTGACGGGCGAGGAGGATCCATCGCGCATTGCCGGAGACGGCCAGCGCCGGATGCTCCGGAACGTGGGCCAGCGTGTGAAGGGGAATGCCTCGTTCGCCGCCCGGTGGGTACCGGTAGACCGTGACGCCGTCCGTGTCCCGTTCAAGGGCGACGACGCCGACGTCCGTGACGCGCCAGTTGGCGTATTCGCGCGGCGAGAAGTCCGGCACCACGCGGTCGCGGGTGGCAGACGTATCGATAAGTGGCGCAGCGGGTGAAGCCTGCGTCGCGAGCGTGTCCGATGCACCCTCCGGGAGCGGATACCGCCAGATGCCCAGTGTATCGGGCCGTACGACCAACAGAGACGAGCCGTCGGGATGCTCCTGGGCGGCCAGACCCGGAAAAGCGGTGATCCGGCGAACGGTGCCGTCGGAAACACGAATGCGCCAGATCGACCAGGCATCCCCACGCGACGAGCTGAAGTAAATAAAGGCACCGTCCCGGCTCCAGTGGGGCATGCGGTCGACGCTATCCGACGACGTCAGCCGCGTGACCGGGCCGCCGTCCGCATCCACGATGAAGAGACTCGGCCGTCCGTTCTCGCGGGCCACGAAGCAGATCTGCCCGCCGGAGGGCGACCACCGTGGTGTGCTTACGGCCGTAGAGCGCATGGACGTCAACTGCGCGGGCTCTTCCCCGGTATGCGCTACGGTCCAGACCTGCGGGCTGCCGGAACGCTGGGAGACGAAAGCGACGCGTTCGCCGTCTGGAGAAATGTCCGGGTGCGAGTCCCACTGTGTGGACGACACGAGCGGTTCGGCCGACGTGCCCCGGAGGGACCAGATGTTGGTGTGGAGCGTCTGCCGTGCGTAGGCGATGCGCGAGATGGCCCGCGCGATCGACGGGTGCAGGATGTCGACGCCCTCCCCGGCATCGGTCAGCCAGGACGGGTCATCGCCGTCGGTCGGCACGCGCCAGAGCGCGGAGACACCGCCCCGGCGGGATGCCACGACGAGCTCGTCGCCGGTCAGCCAATCGAGGCCGGTAATGACCGATCCGTCTTCCGTGATGCGCTCCATGCTCGTATCGGCGATCGAGAGGACGTGCGCGTCCTGCGTCTGCGTCGAGAGACTGCGGGTGAAAGCCACGCGACGCCCGTCCGGGGAAATGGCCGGGTGCCGATCACCGAGGCTCTGCGACGGCGGATGGGTCAGTTGGATGAGTGTGTCCCGGTCGAGGGGCGCGAGAAACAGGGCGTATGGCCGAAAGGGACCGATCTGCGCGGAAATCACGAGGTGGTTGGCAGACGTGTCCGGTGACCAGGTGACGCGATCGATGTCGCGCACACCCAGGTCGGCAATCTGCCGGGCGCTGCCTCCGATCGAGGGGACGACGAAGACCCCGTTGCGACCTTCGCTCTCGCGGGCAAACGCGAGGAAGCGACGGTTAGGCGACCAGGCGGGCGACCAATCGCGCGGGCCGTTCGTCAACTGAAGCGGGGTCTCTGCGCCGGTCTGTCGCAGGAAAAGGGCCGTCGGTTCGTCGTCTCGTTTCCACGAAAAGACGGTTCGCTCGCCGTCGGCGGAAAGGGCCGGGTAGAGTTCCTGCCCGGGAAAGCTGGTGAGGGGCGTCGGCTGCGGCGGCGGACCGGTCGGCGGCACCGTCAGAAAGAGCCGCCAGGCAATCACGCCGCTCGCCACCACGACGAGCAACAGGACCACCCAGAATTGTGGAGACGTGAGGATCGACGCGGACCCCGATATCGGCGGGCGGATCGACGCGTCATCGCCGTTTCCGTCATCCTCCGACGCCGGTGCGATCGCCCCGCTTTCGGCATCCGCTGAGTCGAGGTTTCCTGCATCGCCCGTTCCTGAATCGACGTTGTCGGAGTCGCTCTCGACGTTCGGTTCGGATTCCTCCTCCGGTGCCGTTTCCAGGGTCTCGACGGGCGCGATCAGGCGATAGCCCGTTTTCCGGATCGTCTCGATATAGGTTGGATTCCGGGAATCGTCTCCAAGGGTTTTGCGGAGCTCGGAGATGCATCGTGACAGCACATCCGGGGTGACGACGGTGTCCGCCCAGACGACGTCGAGAAACTCCTGTTTGGTGACCGTTTCGCCCTTCTTCGACGCGAGAAGGCAGAGAACGTCCATCACCTTCGGCTCCAGGCGGTGCTCTTCGCCATCCCGCTCGAGCTGGTTTGGGAGCGGCTCGACGGTCCAATCCCCTACGCGAAATCGGCGCCCTGGAAAGGGAGCATCCGGAGATTGTGCACTCATGAGCTTATCGTACTACGTAGCAGGAGTGAGCCGGGGAGGGGAAGGCCCATCGGATTCGCTTGCGCCAACCCGTGCATGTTTCTGTCAGTTCCTCTGTATCGAACCGTGCTCGTCAGGTTCATCACGAATCGTTTTGTGACCGGAATGCCGATCGTATCCGACATCCGGGGCACCCACATGGCCGGGGGCCGCTGGGGCGCGCCGTAGCCCCTGACAAGCACTCTATCAGCCGAATCGATAAAAAGATATTTTCATTCGGTTAAATGACAGTTTCAGAAATATATGCTTTATATCGGTTTAAGTGTGTAATTGTCTGGAACGTTTGTATACTGTGACTGTCTGAGGAAAGCCCGTTCGTCTCCGGCGGCGAGCCTATCTCAGTCGGGGTGTTCGTCCGGCCACACGCATATTCGTGGAGAAATGTACGCGTACCGACGATCGGCTTTTTTCACCCGGTCCATGGTCAGTTTCGATGCGCCGCGGCAGCGGACGGGAA
The DNA here is from genome assembly GCF_051155795.1 of Longibacter sp. Taxonomy (NCBI): domain Bacteria; kingdom Pseudomonadati; phylum Rhodothermota; class Rhodothermia; order Rhodothermales; family Salisaetaceae; genus Longibacter; species Longibacter sp. The sequence goes on along the minus strand of NZ_DAXETW010000107.1, from coordinate 7,735 downwards.
AGGCCGGCAGGAACGGCGCGATGCGCGATACAGGCAAAGGAAGCGACCGCCCCCCAGTTCAACCGGTGAATACAGCGTAGCCCAGAGAGTCGATGCAACGTCGTTCGTATGCGATCGGATTTGTCGTGGTGCTCCTGCTGGCCGGTGTCGGTTGGTGGACTGGCTCGGAGGATGTGGCGTCGATGCCGCTTCTTACGAAGCCCGACGTCGGTCCCTTCCGGGTGGAGGTGACGACCACCGGAGAGCTGCAGGCGAAAAACTCGGTGCAGATCCAGGGTCCGGCGGCGGCGCGACGGGTCGGAATTTACGAGATCGAGATCGCCCGTCTCGTCGACGAGGGGACGGAAGTTGATTCCGGGGCGTTTGTGGCGGAGCTTGACCGCACGCCCCTTGAGGAGAAAACCGAGGAGGCGAGGCTGAACCTTCAGAAGTCGCGGTCGAAGTTCGAGCAGGCGCAACTCGACACGACGCTGACGCTTAGCGAGGCGCGCGACGGGATCATCGACCTCCGCTTCGACATGGAGGAAGCGGAGCTGAACAAGGAGCAATCCCAGTACGAGGCGCCGTCCGTCCAGCGTCGGGCGGAGATCGAGTATGAGCGTGCCGTCCGAGAGTATGAGAAGGCGCAGGTCAACTACAAGACGAAGGTCCGACGCGCCGAGGCAACCATGCGCGAGGTACAGGCCGAACTTCAGGAGGATCGGCGTCAGATGAATCGGTTGCAGGAATTGCGCGATGCGTTCACGATTCACGCGCCCCGTAGCGGGATGGTGGTCTACCATCGGGACTGGAAAGGCGACAAGGTGACGGAGGGCAACAGCATTCGCTTTCACGACCCGGTTGTGGCGACGCTTCCCGACCTCTCGGTGATGGAGTCGGTCACGTTTGTGAATGAGGTGGACGTCCAAAAGCTGAAACCCGGCCAGCCGGTCACGCTCGGCCTCGATGCGGATCCGGACCGCAAGCTTTCAGGCACGGTGACGAACGTCGCCAACATCGGGCAGCAGCGCCCGAACAGTGATGCGAAGGTGTTTGAGGTCATCGTTGAGGTGGCCGAGCCGGACACCACACTTCGCCCGGCGATGACGACCAGTAACACGATTCTGGTGGCCGAGCGCGAGGAAGTCATGCACGTCCCGATCGAGACGCTGCATTCGCAGGGGGATTCGTTAACCTATGTATTCCGCCGTGGCGATGGGAGCGTGATCCGGCAGGAGGTGGCGGTCGGACTGGTGAACGACAACAGCGCCATCGTCGAGCGAGGGCTCGGGCTGGAAGACGAGATCTTTCTGTCGATCCCGCCGGACACCTCCGGGATCGCGCTGCGTCGTCTCGACATGCCGCCATCGGACGCGCCTGCCGCACTGCCGCAGACGTCGGCGTCCGCCGATGACGCGCCGACCGACCTGGTCGGCGGTCGCTGATCCCTTCCGCTACGAACCGGGTGTCCCTCTCTGAATTACCGTCGGCCGAACGGACCTGCTGTGCTAGACAAACTCACGTACAACATCGTCAACGCGATCGAGGCGATCGCGCAGAACAAGTTGCGCGCCTTCCTGACGTCGCTCGGCATCATCTTCGGCGTCGGGTCCGTGATCGCGATGCTGGCGATCGGTCACGGGGCGGAGCAGGAGATCTTGCGGCAGATCCGCATCCTCGGTGCTTCAAATGTGATTGTTACGCCGACCGTGGAGCAGGAGGAAGGGGAGGTACGTGCCGATGATCGCGACGAGGAAGGAGGACGACCGTATTCGCCGGGGCTCACCCTCGCAGACGCCCGCAGCATCGCCGACATCATCCCGGGCGTACAGGGCGTGAGCCCCGAGACCGTCTACGAAACGACGGCCATCCAGTCGGGCATCCGCCGCACTACGAAGGTGGTAGGCGTCACCGAGAACTATTTTGTCGACCATTCCGACGTCGCGGAGGGGACGGCCTTCACGCGACGCCATATACGCGACGCCATGCCGGTGGCGGTCATCGGACATCAGGTGAGGGCCCGGTTTTTCCCCAAGAAAGAGGCCGTCGGAGGACGCATCAAGGTCGGGTCCGTGTGGCTCACCGTGATTGGCGTGATGGAGCCGCGCGGGCTCTCAGCCGAAAGCCTGGAGTCGCTGGGGCTTCGTGATTTCGACAACGACATTTACACGCCGCTGTCGACCCTTTTGACGCGCTACGAGGATCGGTCCCGCCTGAGCCGACGCGACATCGAGGCTGCCTCGCGCGACGCCAATTCCACCCAGACAGCACGTCGTCGCGGGTACCGGGTGGAGCAGCGAGAGATCGGGGATCAGGTCGACCGTCTCGTGATTCGGACGGCCGGGTCGGAGTTCGTCCAGCCGGTCGCCGGGGTGGTTGATCGAATGCTGAAGCGGCGGCACAACGGGGTCGTCGACTACTCGGTCATCGTGCCGGAGCAGCTTCTTGCCCAGGAGCGTCGAACGCAGACGGTTTTTAACGTCGTGCTGGCCGCGATCGCTTCGATCTCTCTTGTTGTCGGCGGTATCGGGATCATGAACATCATGCTGGCCTCGGTCATGGAGCGAATCCGCGAGATCGGGGTCCGGCGTGCCGTCGGAGCCACTCAGCGGGACGTCACCGTTCAGTTTGTCGTGGAGGCGTTGTCTATCTCGACCATCGGCGGCGTCGTCGGGATTCTTCTCGGGGTGGGGATCAGTTCCGGCATCGAGGCCGCCACGGACATTCCGACCATCATCACACTGCAGGCGGTCTTGCTTGCGTTCGTCGTCTCCGTCGGCGTCGGTCTCCTGTTCGGCTACCTGCCGGCGAAGCGGGCGGCGGAGCGGGACCCCGTTGTCGCCCTCCGGCATGAGTAGTTCTCGCCCTGTCTGTCAGCCGTTTGAACCTGCGCGTTTCACCGACTGCATGCGATTGTCCGTCGTCTTTGTTTTGAGTCTGCTGCTTACCTCGCTTCCCTGTCGAGCGCAGGAAGCGACGCTTGCAACAGACCCCTCTCCCGCATTGCCGGACTCCGTACTGTCGCTCGAAGCGGCCGTCGCCCGCGCCCAGGCGCAGAGTCCCGATGCGGCGTCGGCGCGGCTGTCGTTTCAGGCGGAGGAGGCGCGCGTCCGGGCCACGCAGGCAGCCTTCCTGCCGTCGCTGGCCGTGACCGGTAGCGCACCAGGACTGGAGCGCTCCATCACGGACGTCGTGCAGGACGACGGGTCCATCCGCTACGTGGAGCAGAGCCGGACTTTTTCACGGGCCAATCTGAGCGTCGCACAGGTTCTGCCGTGGACCGGCACGGAGATCAACGTGCGATCCGGGCTGAGCCGGATCGATCAGTTCGGTGATCGTGCAGACGTGCAGCAGTGGCAGGCGGCTCCGGTCTCGATCGGTCTGGAGCAGCCGCTCTTTCAGTACAACGACGATCAATGGGCGCGGCGGCTTGCCCCGATGCGGTACGACGTGGCGCGCAAGTCGATGGACGAAGGGCTTGCGGAAGTGGCGGTGACGGCGGTCGACCGGTACTTTGCCGTTTATATCGCCCAGATCAACGCCCGGATCGCGGAATTCAACGTGGCGGTCAATGATACGATCTATACACTCTCGCAGGGGCGGTATGAGATCGGGCGCATCGCCGAAAACGAGCTGTTGCAGACCGAGCTTGCGCTGCTGAACGCCCGAACGGCGCGGCAGGAGGCAAAGATCGAGCTGGAGGAGGCGCGCCAGGCGCTGCGTCGGACGCTCGGTACGGAAGGCCGGACGCCGCTCACGGCGAGACCCCCGACGACCCTGCCGCCGATCCGATGGGAGCCGGAGCAGGCCGTCGAACAGGCCCGGGCACGTCACCCGGACTTCGCGGCGCTCAAGCGCCGCATGACGCAGGCGCGGAGCGAGGTGGCGGCGGCGAAGGGACAGACAGGATTCTCAGCCACGCTGGTTGCGCGGTACGGGCTGAATCAGTCGGCGCCCACGCTGAACAATGCATACCGCAACCCGCTCGACCAACAGCAATTCGGGATCAGCTTCCGCATGCCGGTCTATCGCTGGGGGGAGGGGAGTGAGCAGGTAGACGCGGCAGAGGCAGAGCGAGAACGAACCCGCATCGAGGTTCAGCAGGAACGTCGCACCCTGGAGGATGAGGTCTATTTCCAGGTCCTCCGCGTCCGGCAGCTACGGCAACAGGTGAAAACGGCCGAAACCGCAGATGAGGTCGCAAGACGGCGCTTCGAGGTCGCCCGAAACCGCTACACCGTCGGCAAGATCAGCATCACCGACCTGTTCAACGCACAGCGGGAAAAGGACCAGGCCCAACGTGCCTACGCTCGCACCCTGCGCGACTTCTGGGTTGAGTACTATACCCTGCGGCAGCTCACGCTGATGGATCTGTAGTTCGTGCGTCGTGGGTGGTATGTTGGATTCGGATCGGGTGGAACGGAGTGAGAATTGCGCATCGAGTATTGGGAAATTAAGATTGGAGAACCAGCGTCCTTGCTGCGCGGCACGTCATGCCGGACGCCGATCCGGCATCTCGTTGGAACCGGCACCTCGTACGGCCCTGCGTTGGATCGTTAATCCGTTGAATCGTTGACCGTTGGACTGGGATAAGGGGCGAACCCGTCGTTTCGCTCGCACCGGGCAGCCCTTCTGCTTCCAATCCGACCCACGACAATCGACCCACACTACGCGAACACGCGTACCCCCTCCACGCACCATCATATGATCAGAATCTCGCTTTACGTTATCGCCGGCCTGCTTGTCATTGCTGTGATCGGCTTTTTCTTCGTTGCCGCGCCCATTGTGGATGCCCGGTACAACGATACCAGCAGCGAGCCGCCGTTCGAGGCGTCGGACACGGCGGAGGCGTTGCACGATCGGCTGATGGTCGCCGACCTGCACAACGATTTTCTGTTGTGGAGTCGAGATCTGCTAAAGACCTATGAGCGCGGACATTCCGATCTTGAGCGGTTACAAAAAGGCCGGGTCGGAGTGCAGACGTTCTCCGTCGTGACGAAGGTGCCCGCGGGGCGAAGTTACGAAGGAACGCCGGCAGATTCGGATCAGATTACGTACCTCGTCGCCGCCCAGCGGTGGCCCATCCGCACCTGGACGAGTCTGCTACAGCGTGCGCTCTATCAGGCGGAGCGCCTGCACGCATTCGCCGACCGCTCAGGCGGGCACCTGTCGGTCATGCGGACGCAGGCCGACCTGGAGAACGCGCTGATGGCGCGGGTGGATGAGCCGGACCGGGTGGCGGGACTGCTGGCGATCGAGGGACTGCATGCTCTAGAAGGGGACGTCGAAAATCTGGACGTACTGATTGACGCCGGCTATCGCATGATGGGCTTGCTTCATCTCCACGACAACGCGATCGGCGGGTCGTCGACCGGTCTGGAGAAGGACGGTCTGACGCCGTTCGGTCGAAAGGTCGTTCGGCGGCTGAACGAGCGAGGGATGATCATCGATCTTGCTCATGCCTCATCGGCCGTCTTCGATGAGGTGCTGGCGATGTCCGAGCGGCCGGTTGTGGTTTCACACACGGGGGTTCGTGCGACGTGCGACACGCCGCGCAATCTTTCGGATCGGCAGATTCGGGCCATCGCGGATCGGGACGGCGTGATTGGTATCGGGACGTGGCCAACCGTGGTCTGCAGCACCGAACCGGCCGCTATCGCCGACGCCATGCGGCACGTGGCCGATCTCGTCGGGATCGAGCACGTCGCCCTCGGTAGCGACTTCGACGGAACGGTCACGCCCCCCTTCGATGCCGGTGGTCTCGTGATGCTTACCGAGGCGCTTCTGAACGAAGGCTTCAGCGAGCGGGAGATTCGCCAGATCATGAGCGGGAACGTCGTACGCCTGCTCCGACGCACCTTGCCCACTTCCGCGAATGTCCGATCTAGCTCTTGACCTTCCGGTTCCGACTCGCACGTGCTGAACCGCGCTTGCGGCGGGTGATCCCCACGACGGAGCGGCGGAAACGCGGCCGGTCTCATCTCTCCCGTGGCAGAGGATGGTGTTCCAAATGTAGATGCGCCAGAACCGACAGGATTCATCCTCCACAGGTCGACCCGCCGACCGGATCCCCCAATCAGCCGCCGGGTTCACCCGTGCTCCATCGAAACGGTGAATATCGCCGTACCGTCAGGATGAGATACATGGAGTCGCCGGAAGAATCTTCACGATTCTTTGATTGTGAAGGTCTCGTTTTGTAAATAGAAACCGCGCTGAAAATAGATCGACCCGGCCCACAACCGTTACCCCACTTGGTCATAGGCCGGACCGGCGGCGCCCGTGTCTATAAGCCGTTGCACGGACATATTGTCCTCCACGACGGCGGACCGGCAGGAAGCGCTTTTTTTGCCCGTGATTCGCTGATTGAACCCTCGATACAAGCAAAAATGAACGCACGAGTAAGTTTGCCCCCTTTCGTTCCCCCATGGCTCGCGGCGCTACTGCTGCTCGTATGGCTTGTAGGGGTTCCCGAAATCGCCCTGGCTCAGGAAGCCGGGATTCAGGGCGTTGTTCGCGATGCCGATGACCGATCACCGCTCGTCGGCGCCAACGTAGCGGTTCGCGCGGAAGGGTCGACGGACATTGTTCGCGGCACGGCGACGGACCCGGACGGGAGCTACTCGGTTTCCCGGCTTTCGCCCGGGCGGTATATGGTTGAGTTCCGATTCGTCGGCTACCAGTCGCAGGAGCTGCCGGTGACCGTGAACGAGGGGGAGATGGCCGAGCTCAACGTCGAGCTCAAAATTCAGACGGCCAGCCTCGACCAGGTCGTAGTGTCCGCCTCGCGTCGTCAGGAGAAGATCCTGGATGCGCCGGCATCGATTTCCGTGCTGTCACCCGAGGAAATCGAAGCGACGGTGTCAACCTCGTCGGTCGAAGTGCTGCGGGCCACGCCCGGCGTCGACATGGCGCAGACCGGCATTGACCGTCGCGAGGTCGTGCTGCGCGGGTTCAATGAAGCCTTCAGCGGATCCGCTTTTGTGCTCACCGATTACCGGCAGGCCGCCGTGCCGTCGCTCGGCGTGAACGTGCACAGCATCATGCCGAACATGTCGATCGACGTGGAGCGCGTAGAGGTCGTGCGCGGGCCGGGGTCGGCGCTGTACGGACCCGGTGTGGATAGCGGCGTGATCCATTTCTTTACGAAGGACCCGTTCAATTATCCGGGCACGACCGTTGCCGTATCCGGCGGCTCCCGGCAGTTCTTTGGCGGCCAGCTTCGCCATGCCGGCACGTTTAGCGACAACTGGGGATACAAGGTGACGGGCCAGTACGCCCGCGCGGATGACTGGAACCTCGATCCCAACACGGCTGACGGCCAGCGCGAGATCGAGCGCTATCGCGTATATCAGGACGTGAACGATCCTGATCTGGAGGGACGCAAATTCGAGCAAGGTGACTTCGACGGGGACGGCGATCCCGAAGCCCGTCTCCGGCGCGAAGACATCTACAGCAAGCTCAACGTCAACGGTCTGCTGCAGTATCAGCCCTCGAGCAACACGACGGTTTCCCTGAACGCTGGCTACGCGGAACTGACGGGTGCTGTGCAGTCCGGGATCGGTACCCTTCAGGCGGAAGGCTTCGGGTACATGTATGGGCAGCTCCGCGTGCAGTCCGGTGGTCTCTTCGCCCAGTCCTTCGTGAATATCAACGAAGGCGGCCCCGAGACCTACGTCTACGGCGGCGGAAATCTCGTGCGCGACCAGAGCATTCAGTACAACAACCAGATCCAGTACGACTTCAACGCGCCGTCGAT
>NZ_DAXETW010000106.1:0-57701 GCF_051155795.1 Longibacter sp. | reverse complement strand
CGCCTCATGAATGAGGTGCGCGACGAGCAGGGCCTGACGTACCACATTAGCTCCAGCCTCAGCGGAGTGTCGACGACGCATCAGGGCTCGTGGCGGACCGTCGTCACGCTCAGTTCGGAAACGTTCGAAGCCGGCGTCGAGGCGACGATCGATGTGATTCGAGAGTTCGTTGAGGAGGGGCCGACGCAGGATGAGCTCGGGACGGTCAAGACGACGATCACCGGGTCCTTCATTGTCGGCCTGGCAACGACCGGGAGTCTGGCGCAAACCCTCCTGACGAACGCTGAGCGTGACTTTGAGGTCGCTTACATCGACCGCTTCCCGGATGTAATCGAGGGGCTGTCTCTCGAAGAGGTTGCCGAAGCCACGCAGCGCTACCTGCACCCGGACCAGCTCCACGTGGGGGCCGCGGGGACGTTGCCTGAACCGGTGGAGGCCGAGTAACGAGGACGTGTTCTTTCGGCAAATCAAAACAGCCTGACCGCTCGGGTCAGGCTGTTCGTATTGTGGGCTACCGCGTAGCGGATCCCGTCCGGTGCGGCTGTCGAGAGGAATCCAGGAACGCTCGCGGAAAATCGATACATCGCCGTCAGCTATCGCGGATGATTCGCATGCGCTCCTCATGCGACAACTCCGTGTCTTTTGGCATCGCCCATCCCAGGCCGATGTAGGCAAGGATGAACGGTCCGCCCGTTACGATGACGCCGATAACAAAGGCGATGCGAACGAGGGTCGGGTCGATGTTGAAATAATTTGCTATACCGGAGCAGACCCCCATGATTCGTTTGTCCGACATCGAGCGCCGCAACGGAATCCGCTTCTTACCAAACGGATTCCAGGACGTGCCCGACGTGGGGCTTTCCGGCATCTCGAATGTGGAGGCGGACTCGGCCTCCGTCGAGGCGTCCGAGGTTGTGGTCGAGCGTTTTTCGCGCGAGGATCGTTTCGGTGACTTCGAACGGCGACGGGACCGGGACCGGTCGGCCGCTTCCCGTTCGCGACGCGTGTCCGACCGTCCGCGCGAGAGGAGACCGAAGCCGAGCACGACCACGAAGACGCCGGCAAGCCAGGGGAGGAGAGAGATCATGGCCGGGAGGGCGATGCCGGACAGAATGCCCATCTCAGCCATCAGGTAAACAAACCCGATGACGATGAGCGCGATGCCCGTCAGCGTCGGGGCGTTGAGCCAGCTCTCTTCGTCACTCTCCTCGTCGAAGAAGAACGCGTCGAGCTCCTCGTCGCTGATGTGATCCAGGTTGAGCGTGGTTCTGCCTGTATCGAACGCCTCCTGCGGCGTCGGTCCAGACGCCCGTCGGTCGGCAGCGTCAAGATTGGTGCGCATCTCCGAAATATCGATCTCGGAGTCCGATTGACGTCGCGACCGGTCGTCAGACTCGGGACCCGGAGTGCGCATCTGAGAGGAAGACCCGGAAGAAGCCATCGTCGATTCCGTGTTCACTGTGAATGAAGTGAGGGTGATGCAGGGGGCGAAGGAATTATCAGTCGGGCTCTGTGCTGGCGGGGGATGATGCTACAGACACGCTGTGGACGCCCGTTTCGGTCACGATCGCGTCGACCGGTACGTCGTGCGGCTCACTCGGGACGTTCGGCCGCACGCAGGCATCGAATGCGAGCACGATGTGCGGTGTATCGGGTGAGAGATTCGACAAAAAGGCGTCGTAGTATCCCCATCCATGGCCGATGCGGTGGCCATTCAAGCCAGCGCCGAGTGCGGGTACGACGACCACATCAATCGAGGCAAGCGGTACGGGATCTCCGTCGACGGGCTCGGGAATCCCCCACGCGTTCTTTTGTAGTGACGCACGGGTCGTGAAACGTCGATGCGTCATCTTCGGCGCGCCGGCCTCGAAACTTGTCACTACGGGAAGCACGATCTCGACGCCGCGGTCCCGGAGGTGGTTGATGAGCGGTCGCGTGTCAACCTCGTTCTGGTCGGGGATCGGCCAGTACGTGTGCACGGTGCATGCCGTGGAGAGCGCCGGCAATTCAAGCGCATGCCGTGCAATCTGCTCACTGAAGCGGCGGACGGTCCCCGGATCCATTGATCGCCGGGCCCGGTCGAACTGGCCGCGGAGTTGAGATTTTGAGAGGGACGGAGACATAAACGCTATCGGTTCGAAACCGCTGTGCGTGGAAAGGTGATACCGCGGCGAAACATCGAAGGTTGCTCTCGGTGCACGCGGTCCTGCACACTCCGGAGGCGACGCGCGTTTTCCGTTGCTTCGTGGTCGTGATCCAGAACGCGCATGCCAAGGGAAATGTTACCCTACGTGTTGCTCCGTACGACGAGCATCCACGTGTCGGCACGTTCCTCTTCCCGGATCCGGACGTCTGCAGTGGGTCAACACGTGAATCGGTTACCTCTCTGGCGAATTAATAATGAACACACCTGGGCAAACGGATCGATTAGAGGCATTTCGGGCGTATAGGGACCGGATGAATAACCGTATCCTGGAGGAGAAAGAACATCTCGGGATCAAGCGGTTTTTCAATCTCGACACAGCGGCGTATCGCGATGGTGCGCTGGACGGTGGGACGAAGGAACTGCTTGGCCTCGTTGCCTCGATGGTGCTTCGTTGCAACGACTGCATCGATTACCACCTGCAGCAATGCATCGATCACGGCTATACTGACGACGAACTGGACGACGCCATGAACGTCGCCCTGGTCGTGGGCGGCTCCATCGTGATTCCGCACCTGCGTCACGCGGTGGAGACCATTGACCTGCTTCGAGCAGAAGCATCGGACGATGTGGCAAATACGCCCTCCGATTAGACCCGCGCTGCCGGTTCGTGACATCCATGCGATCTTCGCGGCGCGCACGTGCTGACGCATTGTTGTTGTGCGCGACTGTCACTACGTTTACCAATCTGCCTGAAGCCCGGCGCCTCCATCTGATGCGTCGGGCTTGTAACGGCTGTCCTGTAGCATCGGGACGGCGCTGGTGGCGGGGTGCTCGGGGCATGGGTCCCGCAATCCGCCGATTTCTCTAGACTCGTATCATCGCACGCTCCGCGCTCATGTTTGAGAGCCTGTCTGAAAAACTGGAAGGTGCCCTGCAGTCCGTCACGGGCCAGGGGCGGATCAACGAGCTCAACGTGGCGGAAACGATGCGTGAGATCCGTCGAGCGCTCCTGAACGCCGACGTGAATTACCAGGTCGCCAAGGAGTTCACGAACAACGTGAAGGAGAAGGCGATGGGCGACGACGTGTTGACGTCCGTGACGCCCGGTCAGCAGCTTACGAAGATCGTTTACGACGAGCTCACGCGCGTCCTCGGTGGTGAGCACGAGGAGATCGAGTATGCGGAAGACCCGCCGACCGTGATCCTTATTGCCGGGCTGCAGGGCTCCGGTAAAACAACGTTTTCTGCAAAGCTGGCGAAGCATCTGAGGAGCAAGGGACGCGCACCGCTTCTTGCGGCTGCTGACGTGTATCGTCCGGCCGCCGTCGACCAGCTTCAGAAGCTGGCCGGCAACATTAATGTCCCGGTCTACACGATCAGCGGGGACGATGGAAAACCGGTGCAGGATGCGGTCCGCGTGGCGAAGGAGGCGGTTGAAGAAGCCCGGAAGTCGGCGCGCGACATGGTGATTATCGACACCGCCGGCCGCATGCACATCGACGAGGCGATGATGGAGGAGGTGTCGGCCATCAAGTCGGCCGTGGATCCGAATGAGATTCTGTTTGTCGTGGACTCCATGACGGGACAGGATGCGGTCAATACGGCCAAGGAGTTCAACGAACAGCTTGACTACGACGGTGTCGTCCTCACGAAGCTGGACGGGGACACCCGCGGTGGGGCGGCCCTGTCGATCCGCTCGGTGGTGGAGAAACCGATCAAGTTCGCGTCCACCGGCGAGAAGCTGGATGCGCTCACGGAGTTTTATCCTGATCGAATGGCCCAGCGCATCCTCGGCATGGGGGATGTCGTGTCGTTCGTTGAGCGGGCGCAAGAGCAGTACGACGAGAAGCAGGCAGAGAAGCTCCAGCAGAAGATCCGGTCGGAAGACTTCGATCTGCAGGACTTCTACGACCAGCTCCAGCGAATCCAGAAGATGGGCTCGGTCAAAGACCTGCTCGGCATGATTCCGGGTGTCGGACGTCAGATCAAGGATCTCGATGTTGACGACGATGCGTTCAAGCACATCGAGGCGATGATCCAGTCGATGACGCCCGACGAACGCGCCCATCCCGAAATTCTCAACGGAACGCGACGGCGTCGCATCGCCCGGGGCAGCGGCATGGAAGTTCGGGACGTGAACCAGCTCATTAAGCAGTTCCGTGAGATGAAGAAGATGATGAAGACCATGTCTAAGTTGACCGGCCAGGGACGATCGATGAATCTCAAGAAACTGATGAACAAGTTCGGAGGAGGCAACTCCCCGTTCCCGGGCATGTAGTATATGTCTGCGTTTGCCCGGCAGACGCACACCACCTGACGAAGCACCCAACCCGGCGCCGCGCTTCGGCGCCACGACATCGGCACGCACGCAGACCTCTCCGGCTGCGTGCGCCTGCCGCGGCTGCCCCCGGCTCGACCGGGGATGCGGTGACCGATCCGGCCTTATCTACCCGGATGCTCCGGTGATCGCCCAAACGGAGACTACCAATTTTCTTCGCCGCAGCAGCGGGATCCACCTGTTGCGCTGCGACCGTCACGATCTGCCGAATGTACTTCTGAACAGAACCCCGTAGCTAACGAACGTGTCTGTTAAACTTCGCATGCGCCGAATGGGGCGCAAGAAGATCCCGGTTTTTTCCATCGTCGCCACGGACCAGCGTAACGCTCGTGACGGACGGTACATCGAAGACCTCGGTCGCTACTATCCCCTCGAACAACCCGCGGAAGTCCAGCTGGACGAAGAGCGGGCCATTTACTGGCTTAATCAGGGTGCTCAGCCCAGTGATACGGTGCGGTCGCTCCTGCGGAAGCGGGGCGTGCTTCTCCGTCGCACCCTCCAATTGAAGGGGGAGAGCGAGGAGGATATCGACGCCGCCGTCGCCGACCATCTTGAGCGCATGGCCGAAAGAGGCGATGAGATCAAGATGACGGCCGACATGCGTCGCCAGAAAGCGCTCGAGGCCGAGCGTGAGCGAGTCAAAGAGCTGGAGGAGGAGGCGCGCCGCAAAGCCGAGGAAGAGCGGAAGGCGAAAGAAGAGGCCGAACGCAAAGCCAAGGAAGAAGCGGAAGCCAAAGCCGCCGAAGAAGCCGCTGCCGAGGAAGAGGAGGCTGAAGAAGCCGACGAATCCGACGACGAGAGCGCCGACGCCGAAGCGTCCGATGATGCGTCCTCCGACGAGGAGGCCGACGACACGGACGACGAGGACGACAAGTAAGCCGCGGTCTGGTGCCGATTCGTTCACGGATCAGTGCCGGTCCCGCCATGATGCCATGTTCGATCGGTTTCCCTTTCCCGTGCTGCATGCGCCGACGGATGCGTCCGCCGGGCCATCGGTGAATGCCGACGGCTCCGGTGACACCGCTTCGTCGAACGATGCAGATGAGCAATCCGGCGCGCTCGTTCGTGTGGGGTTTGTTTTCCGCCCACACGGCGTGCACGGAGAGCTGAAGGTGAAACCGGAGACGTCCGATCCGGAGCAGTTTGAATCATTCGAACGGGTTCAGGTCGGCGCCGATGCGATATCGGTCGAAACGTTTACCGTAGCATCCGTTCGGTATCAGCAGACGAAGCGCGGCACCACGGTTATCCTCCGTCTGGACGAGGTGGATTCCCGGGATGCGGCCGAGAAGATCACGAAGCAGTCGGTTTTCGTTGACGAAGAGCAGTTGACGTTCGACGAAGACGAGCTTCTGATTCACGACATGATCGGGATGGCGGTTACGACAACGGAGGGCGATGCCCTCGGTACCGTCGCGAACGTCCTCGAGCACCCCGCGCACCTGACCGTTGTCGTGCACCGGCACGACGGGGGCGAACTGCTGCTCCCCTTCGTCGCGGATTTTATCCACGACGTCGATCTGGAGCACGGGCAGATGGTCGTGGAGCTGATTGAGGGCATGAACGAGTAATCGCCCCGGAGCGGGTCGCCTGTCATCGTTGACCGTACGTGGTACCATGCGCATTGACGTCATCGCGGCACTGCCGGACATCGTCCGCGGTCCGATCCAGCACAGCATTGTGGGTCGCGCTCAGGATAAGGGAGCCGTCGAGATTGAGGTGCACGACCTTCGCGACTACGCGGACGGGAAGCACCGACAGATCGACGACTATCCGTTCGGCGGCGGAGCCGGGATGGTTCTGAAACCGGAACCCATCTTTGCCTGCCTCGATGCCGTCGCAGACGCGCACGGCGACCCCGACGAGGTGATCTTCCTCACGCCGGACGGGGAGCCGTTCGGCCAGCCCATGGCAAACGAGCTCTCCATGGTGGATCACCTCGTGCTCCTCGCCGGCCACTACAAGGGCGTCGATCAGCGCGTCCGCGATGAGCGGGTCACGCGCGAGGTGTCGATCGGCGATTATGTGCTGAGCGGCGGTGAACTGCCGGCCCTGGTCCTGATTGACGCGGTGGCACGACTACAGCCCGGTGTTCTGGGCGACACGTCCTCTGCGCTCACAGACTCGTTCCAGGACGGACTCCTCGACGCTCCTGTTTACACACGACCCGCCGAGTATCGCGGGCTCACCGTGCCGGCGGTCCTGCGCTCGGGGAATCATGCGGCCATCGCTGAATGGCGTGACACCCACCGGATCGAGAAGACCCGCCGGCGCCGACCCGATTTGCTGACCGACTGACCGAGGATTTCGGCCCCCGCCGGCGTCCATACCCGCTGCCGCGTGCAGCCTTTCGACATATTCCGGCAGTCCGCTTGGCTGCCACCACCTATTAATCCTTATGAGGTACCCGTTATGGCTACCACCGATCTCATTTCCCTCATTGAAACCACGCAACTCAAAGACGACCGACCGGACTTCGAGCCGGGCGACACGGTGAACGTGCACCTGCGCGTGGTGGAGGGTGACAAAGAACGGATCCAGCAGTACGAAGGGGTCGTGCTCCAGCGCCGTGGCAGCGGCTCGAGCCAGACCTTCACGGTCCGTAAGATCTCCAGCGGCATCGGCGTGGAACGGATCTTTCCGGTTCACTCGCCGCGCATCGCGAAGATTGACGTTGTCCGCCGCGGTCGCGTCCGCCGGTCGAAGCTGTTCTACCTCCGCGAGCGGGCCGGGAAGGCGGCGCGTATCAAGGAGCGCATGCGCGACGCGTAATCTTCTGCCGACCCGCAGTCGTGCGGTGGCTCCGACAGAATCTTGAGCCACCGCCGATCCGGCGTGCCCGCGTCTGAGTCTCCCGGCTCGGACGCGTGCTGTTTCGTGCCCCTGCGCGATCGTTCGATAAAACCTTTTCCGACAACCCACCTGCGTGCATGAAGCTCGCCATCTGGGACTTACCACCGGCAGAGTTTCTCGTCTCCGGCTTCACATCCGGCGCGGTCTCAAATCCGTTCGACATTCTCCGGTACCGGCCCGAGGAGTGTGCGCGCCGCCTCGTGCAGGGAGAGGTGGACATTGCGCTTCTTCCGACAACCCTCGCGCTCCAGGCGGCCGACTCCATTGACGTGGTACCGAGCATCGGCCTCGTCTCATGGAAATACCCGTATGCCCGGTTGGCGTGGAGCGGCGGCCTGCGCGACTACCCGGAGACCATCGCCTACGATCGACGGGTGTCGCAGGAGCGGTTCATCGCGCGTGTCGTCCTGCAGGAGCATTATGGGACGGAGCCGGCGTTCGTCCCGTACGACGGTCTCACGCCGCGCCAGCTTCTGGAGACGGAGGAAGACGCGGCCCTGCTCGTCGGAAACGATGTGCCGGCCATGCAGCTCGACGCGTTCTCGATGGACATCGGGCGCGAGTGGTACGAGCTTACGAACTACCCGATGGTCTGGGGGCTCTTCGTCATGCAGCGCGACCGGGTCAATGACGAGGTGACGGAAGCGCTCGTGGATGCCCGCGAGACGGCAGAGGAAAACCGGGACGTCTGGGTCATGGCCCAGGAGACATCTGAGCGCCTCGGAGAGTTCTATCGCGAGGACCTGCGTTCGGCGCTGGACCGACTCGCGATGGCGAGCCTGACCGAACTCCGGCAATATATGTTCTATTACGACCTGACCGACGAGGTACCGGATCTGCCGTTCGTGTTTCTCGGTCAGGGCGACGATGAGGAAGACGACGGACCGGGGTCGCCCCCTCCGGAAGCGCCTCCGTCCAGCGGAAACCAGCCACCCACGGCCGGTCCCGACTTCCCCAAAGGAGACCTGCCCGACATCGGGCTCGGCGATGACGGCTAGCGTTGCAGGTGCGCAGGGCCTCGTTCATGCGACTGGCAGAGAGACGATACCATGGGAGACGGAATCAAGATGGTGGAGCGCAACAAGAAAGCGCGCTTCAACTACGACATCGAGGAAACGGTCGAGGCGGGCCTCGTGCTGAAGGGTTCGGAGGTCAAGTCCGTCCGGAATGGCAAGGTCAGCCTGGACGGATCGTACTGCAGCGTGGACCGATACGGCGACATGCTGCTGCATGATGCCTACATCAAACCCTACGAGCAGGCCAGCCACTTCAACCACGAGCCGCGCCGTAACCGGAAACTCCTCCTGAAGTCGCGCGAGATCGAGAAGTGGGGAGAGAAAGCCGAGCAGGAAGGCTATGCCATCGTCCCGCTTGAGCTATACTTCCGAGATGGATGGGCCAAGGTCAAACTCGGCCTCGGGAAGGGGAAGAAACAGCATGACAAACGCCAGTCGATCAAAGAACGCGAGTCGAAACGGCGTCTGGACGAGGTCAAGAAGTCGTACAACCTCTGACGCACGGCGTCCCGAATAGCCGTCCGTTCGGTCGGCTCACCGAATCGTTCGAGTACCCGGCCCGGCTATCCGGGCCTTCGTCTTATTCCACCCACCAGAATCTCTAAGGAATGCCGTTCCCACCGGTCGATGAGCAGCTGAAAGTATTGATGCGGGGTGTCGAAGAAGTTGTCCCCGAGGAGGACCTCAAGACGAAGTTGCAGGAGTCGCGAGACGCGGACACGCCCCTGACCGTAAAACTCGGCTGCGACCCGAGCCGCCCGGACCTTCACCTCGGACACACCGTCGTTCTTCGAAAGCTACGCCAGTTTCAGGACCTCGGCCATCGCGCGGTCCTGATCGTTGGCGACTTCACCGGTATGATCGGCGACCCCACGGGCCGCTCGAAAACGCGGCCCGCGCTGACGCTGAAGGAGACGCGTGAGCACGGAGAAACGTACTATGAGCAGGCCACCCGCATCCTGGATGGGGAAAAAACGGACATTCTGTACAACTCGGAGTGGCTCGACGAAATGTCGTTCAGCGATGTCATTGAGCTTGCGGGCACGTACACCGTAGCGCAGATGCTGGAGCGGGAGGACTTTAAAACGCGCTACCAGGCCGGGCAGCCGATTAGCATTCACGAATTCCTGTACCCGCTCGCGCAGGCGCAGGACTCGAAACACATCGAGTCGGATGTCGAACTGGGCGGGACGGATCAGCGCTTTAACCTCCTGGTCGGGCGTCACGTCCAGCAGGTCGCCGGTCAGGATCCACAGGTCTGCATGATGCTTCCGCTCCTCGTCGGGACGGACGGACACGAGAAGATGTCGAAATCCCTCGACAACGCGATCGGCATCAACGAGACGCCGGAGGAGATGTATGGCAAAACGATGTCAATCCCGGATGAGCAAATCTTCCGGTACACGGAGCTGATCACGGACATTCCGACGGACGCGCTCCAGAACGTCAAGGCCTTCGCCGAGGAGAACCCGAGGGACGCCAAGCACCAGCTGGCAGCGCGAATCGTCACGATGTACCACGGAGAGGAGGCGGCGGAGGCGGCCCGCGAGCATTTCGAGCGCACCGTCGTTCACGGCGGCGTCCCGGATGACATCGACGAGTACGTGTCCGACGCCGGGGACGGCGAAGAGGTCGGCCTTCTGAATCTGATGCGGAATGCCGGCTTGACGGAATCCAACAGCGAGGGACGAAGGATGATCAAGCAAGGCGCTGTTTCCATCGACGGTGAGACGGTCACTGACACCGGCCTGTACGTCGACGTGTCCGACCGCGCGCCATTTACGGTGCAGGTCGGCAAGCGCCGCTTTGCCCGGGTCTGCTGGGAGGGTTGATTTCGCGCAGAAACGAAACCCGGAACACGAAACGGCTCGCACGGGGCACTCATCCCCGGCGAGCCGTTGTTGTGTGGACGCGATGTACGTGCGGTCACCCGTCGGTCGCCGGTGCGTCCTGGCGTACGAGCGTGTAGCCCGTGACTCGGACCGTGTCGAAGGCCACGATCTCGGTGGTAACGGGCGTGCCCGATTCCGTGTAAAGGGTGCGGAGCGAGTCGTACCGGACGCCGATCGATTCGTGCCGTTCACCGAAGGGGTTGATGAAGGTCAGGGAGTTCTCGTCGAAGACGTACGTTTCGCTGGCCATTGAATCGGTGGTGTCGATGCCGACGCTCCGCCAGCGGCCCTGAAGAAAGTCCTGCAGCACATATGCTGAGTCGACCGGGTGGATGTCGAGATACGTCGCGACGGAGTCCCCGCGCTCGAGGCGGAGGAGCGACCCGGTCGACCGGAAGTGGCGCGTCTCCACGACGGAGTCACCTTCGACGACTTCGACAACCCGCGGCGTGCTGTCGGCATAGACCTCCGTGATCCGCTCCGTGGCCTCCGGCTGTTCCTCAATACAGCCGGGGAGAACAACAAGAAGCAGGGTGCAAAGAAATGCACAGGCGAGGGAGAAGCAACGAGACGCGATCATGAGCCGATAGAGGGAGAGTGGGTCGAAGGGTGGCGGGACCGGTGTGTGACGTCAGGTCGCCCGGCTACGTAAGGATGGTGCGGAGCGGGAGCGCGTCGTCTCCAGCCCAGCGCGGCAGGAGAGCCAGGTATAGCTCGGCCGTGGCGACCGCGTCCGACAGAGCGTTGTGCGCCGCGTATCGGGGCAGGCCGAAGGTGGAGCGCAGGGCGTGCAGCCGCAACGCACCTGCCCGCGCGTGCTTGTTGCCGCGCTCTTGCAGGCGCCGTGCAAGGGCGAGGGTGTCCACCGTTCGAGCGAGGAGGGGAACGTTATAGTGGCGACGGCAGGCAGCGTTCAGAAATCCGACGTCCATCGGTGCGTGGTGGACCAGGAGGACGTGTCTCTGCAGGTGGGTCAGGACCGTATCCAGGGCATCCCGCTCAGAGACGGCGTCCCCGAGATCGGTGTCGGTGATTTGATGGATCGTCGCGCTTTGATCGACCGAGCCGTCAATCTTCAGCAGGATGTGGCGGGCCCTATCGCCGCAGATCCGCCGCCCTTCGATTTCGACGAATCCGATGCTTACAATGCGATCCGTCCCCGGGTCGAGACCCGTTGTTTCAAGATCGAGGGCGAGCAGATCCAGCGTTTTGACATTTGCCCGAGCCGCGGGCGGGGGCGCGTCCAGGTATGCGGCCATGGCGCCGTCGCAATGGCGCCGGTACCAGGCACGTTGTAGCGAAAACGTCATCGACCGAAAAGGGAAGGAGGCGGACATCCGTGGGCGGGGAGCCAGCGCGTCAGGAAATAAAGCTCGTCTGGTAACGTTGCGATAGCGCGCTCTGCATCTGAGATACGATCTTGAAGGCGTCCTTCAGGTGTCGTCGTTCGAATCCGGAGAGGCTGTCCGGTGCGACGTAATTGTCGGGTTCGTGGCCCTGACGGATCTGATCCACCTGGTGGCGCAGGCGTACGGACGCGATGAACTCGTGGGCATCCCGCAGGTCTGCGGCGTCGCCGGCGTTCATGTGACCGCCACCGGCGAGCTGCTGAAAGCGCTCAATTGTGCTGACCGCGGACACGCCGTGACCGAGCGCGTGGATTCGGGCGAGGTCGACGATGGGGACGACGCCGTTTAGTTTCAGGTCCAGGGTGTCCTTTTCGCCGCCGTGCCGTTCGAGGACGAATCGTCGGAAGAAGCCAAGCGGCGGCTGGTTATCCAGTGCCGTGGCGGCCAGGGACGCAAGGAAAATCGTATTACGGGCTGTCCGTTCGAGAACGTATGACTGAAGCTCCGTCGTAAGCGCCGCATTTCCGGCGATGTGGCGCATGTCGAAGAAGATGGTCGCATGCATCAGCGACTTGGGACGCGGTTCCTCGATCCATGCTCGAAACGTTCGCTTCCACTCCGACAGAGGTTGTCGCCACCGATGTGTCGTCGCCATCACTTCACCCGGACAGTACTCGTATCCGCACGCATTCAGGCCGTCACAGACGAACTGCGCGATATCGTTGAAATAGGCGTCGTCGTCCTGCGTGGCGTCACGGCCCAGCACGAGGGCGTTGTCCTGGTCGGAATGCGCGGTCTGTTCATGACGCGCCTGCGATCCAAGGGCTACCCATGCGAACGCGGTGGGCGGCGGCCCGAAACGGTCGATTGCAAGGTCGATGAGACGCTCGGTGAGAGCGTCCGTCACGGCCGTCACCATGCGCGCGGCGTCATCGGCTCTTGCGCCTGCGTCGACGACTTGCCGAAGCATACCGGGCACCCGCCGGCTGATCTCGACTAGCCCCTCCAGGTCCTCCTGCTTCCAGACCTCTCCGACGAGGTAGACGGGGCTGTCGACCTGCTGACGCATGAGGTCGGTGGTGGTGATCATGCCGACGACGCCGTCGTGGTCCACCACCGGCAGGTGGTGGATGTTGCGGCGGCTCATGCTCAGCATTGCCTCGAAGGACCGTGCGTCCGAAGCGATCGTCCACGGATCGGCGGTCATAACGACGGAGACCGGCTCCGCTGGCGCGACGCCGGAGGCCAGCACCCGGTTTCGAAGGTCCCGGTCGGTAACGAGACCCACCAGCCGTCCGTTGTCTGTGATGAGAAGCGACGAGACCCGGTGCTCCTGCATGATGGCGGCAGCGTCCCGGATGGACGTGTCCGGCGTGGCCTGAACGGGCCGGCGCGAAATAACATCGCGTAGCGGCGTCGTGAGCGGGACGTTTGCGCGAGACTCCTGGACCGCATCGTGGATGCGGTCGGCGTGGGCCCGCGCGAAAAACCGGTCGAACGGGGCGTGTTGTGCTCGCAGACGGTCGAAGAGCGACGCCGGAAGATGGTAGACGAGCGTGTCTTCGATCGCCGTCACGCGGCGACGGGCGGGCGCATCCGTCAGAAGGGAGGGGTAACCGAAGAATTCGTGCTCACCGAGCCGTGCTATGAGCGTGTCCGACGCGTCGTGCAGTTCGACGGCGCCGGAACGGACGAGATATAGTGTGTCCGTCGCATCGCCGAGGTCCAGCATGACGGTACCGGACCGCTCGTACGTGATGTCGACGGTTCGAGCGGCGGTGCGCACGGTCGATTCGTCCAGTGCGTCGAACGGGGGCGTCGCGCCGAGAAAATCGGCGATCTCCGTGATCTCGATTGGTTCTATTTTGCGGGACGACATCGGTACCGTCGCTCGGTAAGGCGCTAGAACGTAGGCAGTCTGAGACCAAGATAACGCACACGGGCCGAAGTGTCAGAGCAGCGGTCGCATAGCGGCGATGGCGAAACAAAAAACCGCCCCGCGGCCGGAGCCACGGGACGGTGGAGGGGAGGGTGGGTCGCACCTACTGCACGGTTGTCGACCGCCAGTCCGTTTCGAGCGGGATCCGGAGGATGTCGCAGAACGGATCGCGCAGGTTTTCCCGTTGCACTTCGGCCCATGTCTGCAGGTATTCATCCCGGTAGACGCTAATGGGCGCCAGGATGATTTGCTGAACGACGATCTGGCTGAGGCGCTTCGGACGCAGCAGCAGACGCTGAGGCGTCAGCGACCGAATGTCGTCGACCATCGTTGTGTCGAGCAAAGGCGTCATTGGCTGCCGAAGGAACACCGGGGAGAGGAGCAACACCCGCGTTGAGTCCTGCGTCCAGGCCTCCGGCACGGATAGCGCCATCTTCTCAAGCGCCACCGGCGGGAGGGATGACAGGGAGTCGAGCGTTGCTGCCAGGCCGACGATCAAGTCGGCGGGTGGCAGACCGGCCCGGACTGAGTCGCCGCGAATCGCTCGCTCGAGGGAGTCCACCAGCACGGCAGAGCGCATCATCTCCAGGGGGACGGTCCGCGCGGTGTCCCGCTCCAGGGCCTCGCGGAGGAGATCGACACGTCGTGCGTTTCGCAGGGAGTCGATGTTGACTGTCTTACGGAGAGAGTCAATCGTAACTTTCGGCCGTTCGCGTTCCGTCTCGTCCAGCATCGCGCTCGTGTCCGTCCGCGCAGAATCGGCGGCGAGGCGATCGCCGCCGCCTTCCCCTTGCGATAGCGTGTCCGTGGACGCGCTTGTTGCCATGATGCTGTCTTCCGGCACCGCCGCGGAATCCGGGACGGCCGTGGTGGGCGTCGTCGTCATGGATGTGTCTGAGGCCGTACTGGTCTCGACGGAATCTTGCTTTACGGTGTCCGTGGCGGCCGCTGCCGTCTCACCTGACATGCTCTCTGGTGCCGGGGCAGTCCTCGCAGTATCAGTAGTCGCCACCTGAGCGGTGGTGTCCGTCGGTATTGCCGTTAGCGTGTCGGATGCGGCTGCTGGGGCGGGGGGGGCCGGAAGAAGCGAGGCCAGAAGCGTGGAGTCTGCAAGCAGTGAGTCGATACGGACGGAGTCCGGCACGAAGGCCTCCGCGAGCAGGGAGTCGAGGTCGGGTCGGTGGCTTGCCGTCGGCGGCTGATGACGCCAGAGCGGGCGACGCCGCGTTCGTAGCGCTTCGGTCTCGGTCGAGTCGGCAGGCCACGACGCGTCGAGCACACCGTTCAGCCGGTCCCGCTCGGTTATGAGCGTGTCGAGTGCCCGTTCGTCGAACCGATTCGCAATCTGAAGAGGCATCCGCGT
Organism: Longibacter sp.; assembly: GCF_051155795.1. Lineage (NCBI taxonomy): Bacteria > Pseudomonadati > Rhodothermota > Rhodothermia > Rhodothermales > Salisaetaceae > Longibacter > Longibacter sp. The sequence goes on along the minus strand of NZ_DAXETW010000106.1, from coordinate 42,805 downwards.
GGTGTCGATCGGCGGCAGCGTTACGGGCCCGAGCGGCTCCTCCGGCGTGCGGAGTCGGAGAAGAGAAAGCGCCGTATTGGCATCGAGGGTGTCGTTTTCCTCCGATGAATACAGAACCTGTCCGTCGCGGGTGATGGTCGTGTCGGTACCGAGGACCCGAACGAGCGTCGTGTCGACGCCGATGATGAGGCTATCCGGCACGATCAGGCGGTCGCTGACCCGCAGGGTGTCGAAGAACGGCGCGCGGAGCGAATCCAGCGCGACCGAGGGAAATGTAGACGTTGGCGTCGGCCGGAGCGTCTGGTTCAGCGAAAAATTGTATCGCATCCGGGCGTAAATCGGTGTTCCGCTCGGAACCGACCCGTCGATGCGAATCTCGGTGGGGTCGAGACGCTGGGACTGTCGCGGAACGATCACCAGGACATCGCCGCGTTCGTACACCTCTTTGTCGCCCATCCCGTCTCCCTGTGCGCTCGCTCCCGGATACGTGAACGAGATCGGCTGTCCGTCCTCGCCGACAAGCGAGAGTTCGTAGTGCCCGTATGCACCGAGATTCTCCGGTACGAAAATGGGCGCGTTGACATTGTTGGATACGACCGGCTGGAGAAGTACGTCGCGCCCGTCGGCCACGAAGTCGAGGGTCCGAAGCCGGACGCCGGTCGAGTCTTCCTCCAGGAAGCGGTTGATGTCTGTGTGGTAGTCCGCGTTCACCTGGTTGCACTGCATCTCGAGCGACTGGCTCAGCATCGACGTCGTGATATCCACGGTCTGGTCACCAGGACTCACGACGGCCGCAACGTTGCGGCGCTCATGGTATCCGTACTTCGACAGGTCGAAGACATACACGCCCGGTGGCACATCCGTCAGCGTGAACTCCCCCTGTGCGTTGGTCGTGAGGGTTTGGCCTGCCCCGCGATAGGAGACGGTAACGCTGTCGAGGGGCTCGCCAGTCAGGCTGTCGATGACCGTACCGCTGACCGTCGACCGCGTATCGGATGGACCGACGTCGATGATCCGTTGCGTCTCTGTCGTCTGACAGGCGGTTAGTGCGATGGAAAATGCAAGTGCGAAAAAGAGAAAACCTGTCGCCGATCGAAGGGACATTCGCGTGGGAATCGGTCGAGATGAAGGGCGTGGGGTAGGGGAGATCGCAGCGGGGAAGGACATCCGTGTCCCGCGAGTCGGCCAAAGGGAGAGAGTCCAACCGCGCGTTGCGACGTACCGAACTACATCAAAAACGGGTCCAAGATGAAGTGTTCTTTACAAGCTTCGATAGAACTACGGTCGGGGACGGCTTTGAGGTAAATGATGGCGTAGATGGGACGCCAAACCCGTTGGTAGGAAGCGGGCTGTTTCATGGCACACACGTTGCGCGAACCGCAGAAGAACGACGCCCAGAACCGTTCTGTAATCGGGTGCAGGTGGCCTCCTAAGGACGATTCGTTCTAAGGACGATTCGTTGCAGCATGTACAAGCCGTTGGCAGAGCCGCAGCATGCTCGCATGTCCGTCGGAATCGAAAATTCTGTAGGTGTGCGAACAAACCCCTGCAGTCGGGATCACCTTGAGCGGAAAAAGGTGAAACGTCGCAGCGGACTATTCATCGGCACCTCCTGGTTCCTTTTGACCCATTCGTACCGCAGTTCATGAGTCTTCCTGAATTTATTCGCTCCGAACTTCCCGGCGTCTCGCGCAGTGACCGTACGCTCGTGCTGAGCCGTGCACTGGAGTCAGAGGTTGCGACGCAGCTCACGCAACACCTCACGCTCTTGGATCGGGAGGGAGATGATCCGGTACGTCTGATGCTGACGAACGTGCCTGGTGGCGATGCAGAGGCAGCATGCAGCATCGTCGACGTGATGCAAAGCATGGATGCGCCCGTAACCGTGATTTGCGGCGGGGGCATCCAGGGCGCCGGCCTGTTGCTGTTGGCCGGTGCGGCGGAAGAGCATCGGATTGCCCTGGAGAACGTGCGATTCCGCTTTCAACCGCCATCCATCGCTGCAGGAGGAGGTGAAACGGTGGACGATGTCGCCGATCGGAAAGCCGACCTTGAGCGACGCGTCGCGCGGCTACTGGCCGATGCGACGGGACAGTCTGGCGCACGAATCCGGGAAGACCTGGCCGCCCACACGTCACTCACGGCCGAGGAGGCCGTGACCTACGGGCTCGTCCACCGGATCATTTCTCGGACCGACAAGAAGTAGCCGGAACGCGCGGCGGCCGGATCACCGGTGCGGGCACTGGACGCGCGGCCTCGGACTTACTTGCCCTTTGCCTGTCGTCCGGTCGCTTGTAAGTCGCTCACGTCGCCCGGCGATGAGCGGGCACCGTCCGCTGCCGCTTGGCCTCCGTCCGACGCGTCGTCTGCATCCTCGCCGCTCGTGTCAATTGGAGCGGAATCGTCCGAGGCGTCCTCTGGCGTCTCACTCGTGGAGGGATCGACATTCGCCGGTGCCGGCACATCTGCCTCGTCATGGGCCGGCGTTCGGGGGCGGGAACCGGCACCCGGTTCGCTGACATCCGACCGCGCGGGGACGTGATCGGACGTGGTCGGCGTGTAGGTGGCAGATGGTGACTCAAAGTCGAGCGCCTGTACGTCGATGATAGACGGACCGTTCTCATCGAGGAGCGCCGCGGCCCGCTGAAGCCATTGCGTCGCGTCTGACGACGCGTATACGTGCCCATTCGGTGATTTCGCGGGTCCCATCAGCGAACGCGGAGGCTTGGTTCGTTCCGCGTCTCGCAAATATCGGGGGTAGGGTTCCGGCTCCGTGCTTTCAGTGTAGCGCGCATAGCGCATTTCAAACTCGCGGAGGATCCTCAGCAACGTCGCTGCTCGCGTCTGGGCGTCGCGGGCCTCTTTGACGAGCGTTCGGTGGGTCTCACGTACCTGTCGCGTGTTTTCCTCATAGAGGGTCCTGGCGCGTTCTTCGAGCTGCTTTTCAACCAGAGCAATTGCCTTGCTCGATTGACGGGCTCGCCGGCGTGCCGCCTCCACCTCGGCCTGGACGCGTTGTACCTCCTCCTCCGCGGCTTCCGCCTCCTCGACATCCACAGTTCCCGCCATCGATCGGGCCGAAAGGTCATCCGATCGGGCGATGAGTGACGGCAGGGGCTGACTTGTCGCTGCCGCTTCATGCTCGGCCTCGGCCTTTTGCTGCTGGAGGTGGGACAGACGGTTCAGTAGGTCCTGACCGGTTTCATCCTCCTGCAGAGGGGTTACCTCCACCGGGGGACATTCGACCGGCCTGTCGTCGAATATTCTCATGGCGCCTCGGTCGATGATTCGACGGTCGGGGTAGGGAGGATGGGCAGGGTTCCGCTAAAAAAGGACTCACCGCGCCTTCAACCTACACATTTACTACATGAACATACAACATCCCCGTCGCCATGACATCCCCGTCGCCATGACATCCCCGATGAGAGCGGACGTTGACGGCGGAGAAACTCGCAACGGACACGCTCGCTAAGCGGCCGGGGCTGGATCCGGCGTATACGGAGGGGGCGGGCAAAAGAAAAACTCCCGCGGGGCAGACCGCGAGAGTGGGACGAGGTGGATCCTGATGCGTGTCGTGGTCAGGGGCGGATTCGAACCGCCGACACACGGCTTTTCAGGCCGTTGCTCTACCACCTGAGCTACCTGACCATCATATCTGTGCTGGCATACTGTTCGTATTGCCGTCTTCATTCGACGCCGAATCTAGGCCGCCGACTAGATCCTGTCAAACGGCTTGCGTTCGATTCACTACGAGTTCAGATGTGCAGCGGAATGCCGCAGCGAGCAGACGAAAAAACGCCTCGCCAGGGGGACCGGGAGACGCGGGGGGTGTGGTCAGGGGCGGATTCGAACCGCCGACACACGGCTTTTCAGGCCGTTGCTCTACCACCTGAGCTACCTGACCTACCTGGATTGCGCGATTTCTCGCGCCGGGATCACTCCCAACCTTTGCCACCTGGAAAGGTTCGCGGCGACGGCATGTTACGCAGGTGTTCACAGGGATTCTGCAAAGCATCGCTGAGGCGAATAATCTACGTGCGTGTTCCGAAGATCGGGCATTTCGACGCCCGATCGATCACCCTTCTTTCGTGGATCGACTGACGCCCCACATGAGCTTCTTCCGGAGGGTTTTGAAAAAGTGCTGACCGCCGAGTTTGACCAGGTTGACCGTATGCTCCGCGCGGCGAACGGAGAAGGCGAGGTCGTGGGTCTCGAGGACCGTGCTGCGCCCATCCGCGGCGAAAACGTACGGCTGATCGTTCGCCAGAACGCGAGCGGTGATTTCGACAGAGCCCGGCAGGACGATCGGCCGTACGGTGAGTGTATGGGGGGCAATCGGCGTCAGGATGACACCGTCCACGCCGGGAGCGAGAATCGGTCCGCCGGTCGACAGCGAATAGGCGGTCGACCCCGTCGGCGTCGACATGATGAGGCCGTCCGCCCAGTAGGTGTTCAATTCTTCCCCGTCGACGTGCACGTCGATCTCGATCAGTCCGGCTTCTCCGCTTCGATCGAGGACGAATTCATTCAGCGCCCACGCGACGTCAAGCGTATCGTCGTTTGGCGTGGTTGCCTCAAGGACCATGCGCTCTTCGACGGAGTAGTCGCCGGCTTCTATGGCGTAGATGGCCTCGAAGAGGTCGTCCACCTCGATGTCGGCCAGAAACCCGAGCCGTCCGATATTGACCCCGAGAACCGGCGTATCGTTGGGACCCGTTTCGTGTGCCGTACGAAGCAGCGTACCGTCTCCGCCGAAGGACAGGACGATGTCGCTGGTCTCGGCAAGGCGTTCTGCATCCAGTTCACTGCAGATCGACCCGTCCAGGCGGTCGCGCTCTCGAAGCCCGTCCGCGATCGGCTCGTGCAGGCAGAAGGGCATGTCTTTGTCCGACAGCCAGGTGATCAGGCGCTCCAGGGGCGGCCAAATCTGCGACTTCGTTGGGTTCCCGGTGAGGCCGTACGTCATACGCGTGAGGGCGGATCAAGGAAGAGACTGGAAGCAAGAGGTGTATCTATGCGGCTACGGAAATAGCGATCCGTTCTGACGCATGCTGCACTCAACGGGTGGCCAGCGACACAAGTTTGATCGTGGGCATCGGTCCGTGGCCGAGTCGTCGTGAACGGCCAAGGAGGCGGTTCATCGCTCGTCATGAACGAAGAGGGAGCGGATGCCGTCGGCATGCGTAACGACACCCCGGTCTGCGGTACCAAACCGTTGTCCCATGCTGCATCTACTCATTTCCAATCACCGTCACGTATGATCCGCGCGTTTCAGAAGTATGTCGACTGGCTCCACCTTCAATGGCCTGCCGGTGATGTGGAGAAGCTTCCCCGTGTCGACGATCACTATCGAAGCAGTGTCGATGGCGTGTACGTGGTCGGCGATCTGGCGGGCGTGCCGCTGCTGAAGTTCTCGATCGACTCGGGCGTGAAAGCGGTGCGTCATGCCGCTGACGATCTCGGTGCGGCCGGTGGAGGGGACGGTGCGCCGGCCCACGTGCCGGATGGAACGCGAGAGGCGCCCGTGTCCATCGCCGTTCTGGGGGCCGGAGCCGCAGGGATGGCTGCTGCCCGGGAGGCCCGAAATCTTGGGATCGACGCCGTCGTGCTCGAAGCCAATTGCCGGTTTGCGACGATTAAGGACTTCCAGCAGGGCAAGCCTATCTACACCTATCCGCAGGACATGACGCCTGCCGGGGACCTGACGGTGTCGGCGAAAGTGAAAGAGGCGCTCGTGGACGAGCTCGAAGGCCAGACCCGTGATCTTCCCGTTCGCGACTTTGAAGCGCATCGCATCGCCCGGGATGGCGGTCTGCATATTATCGAGAGCGAAGACGGGGACCGGGTCTATGCGCGCCGGGTAATCGTGGCAATCGGTCGCAGCGGAAACTTCCGAAGCCTCGGCGTCACGGGAGAAGATCGGGCGTTTGTGCATCATCGCCTTCACGACCCGAAGAAGTGGGCGGGGAAAGACGTGGTGGTCATCGGCGGCGGCGATTCCGCGCTGGAGGCCGCCACCGCCCTGACGGAGGCCGGCGCCGCGGTCACGCTGTCCTATCGTCGAGACGAGTTTGCGCGACCGAAGCCGGAGAACGTCGATCGGGCGTATGAGCTCGCGACGTATCATGCGGGAGACGGGTCGCTCCGCCTGCGTATGCCGACGGAGGTCGAGTCCATCGGCGACCACGAGGTAACGCTGTCCGACGCAGAGGGCGAACCGGAAACGGTCCGGGCGGATGCAGTTTACGCGATGATCGGCCGCGAAGCGCCGCTCGACTTTTTCCGCCGCTCCGGGATCCGGCTTCGAAACGACTTCGGGGATCTGCCGGCCACCATGAAAGAGGCGGTTACCGGGGTCGACTGGTTGTCGAATGTGCTCTGGAGACGCGTCGGGGCATTCGCTGCCTTCTTCCTGTTCATGTGCGCGGTGTACAGCTGGAAGGACGGAGGGATCGTGCAGCAGTGGGCCTCGGCGGCGAATATCTTCCCGTTCAACCTGAGCGGTGACCCGGAAGCGACCGGTCTGGTTGAGATCATTCTGACGTCGGCTACGAAACCGGGGTTCTACTACACGCTGGTGTATTCGCTGATCGTCGTTATTTTCGGCGTTCGTCGTATTCGACGAAGGCAGACGCCGTACATCCGTGTACAGACGCTCACGCTGATGGCCATCCAGGTCATCCCGCTGTTTTTACTGCCGGAAATGATCCTGCCGTATCTGGGTGCAAATGGTCTTCTGCCAACCGGTTTCCTGGATGCCCTCTTTCCCACGAGTGAATGGGCGGTTCACGGGCGTGAGTATTGGCGGGCGTATGGATTTATCCTTGCTTGGCCGCTTCTGGTCTACAACGTGTTTACCGCAGAGCCGCTGTGGTGGTGGATCGCCATCTGCTTCGTGCAGACGTTCGTCCTGATTCCGGGCATGATCTACTTCTGGGGGAAAGGCGCCTACTGTGGCTGGATCTGCTCCTGCGGGGCGCTGGCGGAAACGCTCGGGGACGAGCACCGCGACAAGATGCCGCACGGGGAGGGCTGGAACAAGCTCAATCTCGTCGGGCAAGCGCTGATGGTCCTGGCGTTCGTGCTGCTCTTCTTCCGCATCGGCGGATGGGTCTGGCCGGGCGGCTGGATGGACGAGGCCTTTAACCAGTTGATGTTCGGCGCCGTCTTCGGCCTGCAGATCAACTACGCGTGGATGGTCGATGTCGTCATGGCCGGCATGATCGGCTACGGCGTCTACTTCTGGCTGTCCGGCCGCTTCTGGTGCCGCTTCCTGTGCCCGCTTGCCGCCCTCATGCACATCTACGCCCGCTTCAGCCGCTTCCGCATCCTGGCTGATAAGGAGAAATGCATCTCATGCAACGTGTGCACCAGCGTGTGCCACCAGGGCATCGACGTGATGTCCTTCGCGCAACAGGGGGAGCCAATGGCGGATCCCCAGTGCGTGCGGTGCTCGGCCTGCGTGCAGAGCTGCCCAACGGGCGTACTGAGCTTCGGTCAGGTGGAGCCGTCGACAGGTGCGTTCATTTCCCGAGATTCGCTCGAGGCCTCCGCGACACGCATCCGGGAAGGCGCATAGAGAGACCGCCGTTTACAGTCATTCAAGTCCGCCGACCGGCTTGCACGAGACGCCCACGGGCGTTAGACTGCCGTCCCGGGTACCCGGTCGACCGACACAGTAAACCTGTTGCCCGGAAATCATGCAGACGCATCCCTCCGCTAGCTCTTCACGCGAACCCGCTCGCCATGTACGACGCCGTTCTCATTCCCGTTGACCTGTCTGCGACGAACGACCTGGTGCTCGAGCGTGCCACGGAACTCGGCGTACCCGGTGAAACGGATGTTACCCTGCTGCACGTCATCGAGATGCTCGATGACATCCCCCTCGACGAAGACCCGGAGTTCTACGAGGAATTGCGGGAGAACGCGCAGGCCAAAATCACGCAGTGGGCGGAGAAGCTGACCGAGGCCGGATACACTGTGACGGCCGAGGTTACCTACGGCGAGAGCGGTCAGGCCCAGGAAATTGTCGCGACGGCACGGGAAGCCCCGGCCGACCTGATCATAATGCGCTCACACGTCGTCGACCCGGATGAATCGAGCGATCAGGTCGGCACGGTGAGTCATCAGGTGGCCCTGTTTGCACCGTGTAGTGTACTGCTCGTGCGCGGCTGACCCCGCCCGACGCGAGCGCAGTCCGTCGTTACCATGCATACAAAACCCCGGCTGCCATTCTGGCGACCGGGGCTTTGCTTATGACGCTTCGGGATGGTGGGACGCGCTACTCGTCGTCGTCGACGAAGATGAGGTCGATCTGGCGCTTCTCGACGTCCACGTTGGTCACCTGAACGGTGCACTCGCCACCGGGGCGGTACGACTTGCCGGTGTGCTCGCCTTCCATGGTGTACGTAGTTTCGTCGTACATGTAGTAGTCGTCGTCCATTTCACGTACATGGACGAGGCCCTCGACGAGAAGATCGGTCAGTTCAACAAAGACGCCGAACTTCGTGACTCCGCTGACGACCCCGTTGAACGTGTCGCCAACGTGTTTCTGAGTGTACTCCACCTGCTTCAGCTTGACGGACTCGCGCTCGGCCTGCTCGGCGTTCCGTTCCTGCTCGGAGCAATGCTCGCAGATCTCCTGAAGCTTGCCTTTCTTCGGCACTTTGCCGGAGGCGGCATAGCGCTTCAGCAGGCGGTGAATCACGAGGTCCGGATAACGGCGGATGGGGCTCGTGAAGTGCGAGTAGAAGCCGAACCCGAGGCCGAAGTGGCCAATGTTCTTCACATTGTACTCGGCCTTCGACATGGCGCGCAGAGCAGCACGGGTGATGACGGTTTCTTCGGCCGATCCCCGCACCTCATCAATCAGGTCGCCCAAATCCTGAGAGGTGACGTTGCCGTCCGTGATCGGCAGGTCGTAGCCGAAGACCTTCACGTACTCGGACAGTTGGCGGATGCGCTCTCCGTCCGGGTTGTCGTGAATGCGGTAGATGAAGGGGAGGGGTTCATCCCGATTCTTGTAGGCCCCGTCGGCCACGCGCTTATTCGCGTCCTTGCCGCCGATGTGCCGGGCAACGGTTTTGTTGGCGAGAAGCATGAACTCCTCGATCAGCCGGTTGGCATCCATCCGCTCCTTGCGAATAATGTTTTCCGGGTTTCCCTTGTCGTCGAGAATCACCTTCACCTCGTCGCTCCCGAAATCGATGGCGCCTTCGCGCATCCGCTTCTTCGTGAGCGTCTTCGCCAGGCGGTTGGCCTGCACGATCTTCGATGAGACGTCGTGCTGCGGGTATCCACCGTCGATATACGTCTGCGCCTGATCGTACGTGAGCCGCTTCTTGGAGTGGATGATGGTCTCCTGGATGTCGTAGTCGACGACGTCGCCGTGCCGGTTGATCTCCAGGATGACCGAAAAGGCGCACTTGTCCTCGTTCGGGCGGAGGGAGCAGACCTTATTCGACAGCTTCTCGGGAAGCATCGGAATGGTTCGGTCGACCAAGTACGTGCTCGTCGCCCGTTCGATGGCCTCGTCGTCCAGGGCGGTGCCCGGCTCCACGTAATAACTCACATCGGCGATGTGGACGCCCACCTCGAAGTGACCGTTGTCGAGCTCCGTCAGGTGAATGGCATCGTCGAAGTCCTTCGCATCATCCGGATCGATCGTGAAGATCAGCTCGTCACGAAGGTCTACGCGACGCTCGATTTCCGAAGCAGGAATCTCTTCGTCGATTGCCTCTGCTTCGGCCTCGACCTCCTCCGGGAAGTCGGCCTTCACGTCCATGCTCATCGCGAGGGAGAGCACGCGGACGTTCGGGTCGTTAGCGTCCCCGATGACGCGGAGAATACGGCCCTCTGGTGACGCTTTCCGGTCTTCGAAGCGATCAATCGAAACGACCACTTTTTCGCCGTCTTCGGCGCCGTTAAACGCCTCCTGCGGAACGAACACGTCCTGCGGAATGCGCTGATCGTCCGGGTCGACGAAGGCAAAATGGCCTTTTCGCTTGAAGGTCCCGACGACTTTCGTCCGCCGGCGTTCAATAACTTCAAGCACTTCACACTCCCGCTTTTTGTCCTTGCCGCCGGACTTGGCGGCGATACCGACGCGAACGAGGTCGCTGTCGAGCGCCTCGCCCATGTTGTATTCGCGGATGAAATATTCCTCGTCCTCCTCCTTGTCCTGGACGAACCCGTAACCGTGGGGTGTGACGTTGAGGACGCCGACGCGCTGGTTGCCGACGGGCTTGTGCTGGTACTTCCGTTTCCGACGACGGACCAACTTCTGGGACGCGAGATCGGCGATCACATCGCAAAAGGTAAGGTACCGGTCGTGGTCCTTGATGTGGAGGGCACTTGCGATCTCGTTGGTGCGATACCACTTCTCGGAGTGGGAGCGTAGAAAATCGAGGGTTTTTTTGCGGAGCTGCTTCTTGTCCGCGGAAGCCGTTTGGGAACGAGCGTTCACAAAGAAAAGGTCGTTATCGAATAAAATGACGACGGCGCACCTTCGGAACGGTCAGGAATGGACCGTAACCCAACGCGCGGGGTCGTGCAGAAGATATCGGGGAGCAAACGGGGCGGCCCGTGATCTCGTTCGCCGTATTTTGGACAACAGGCGGTCAGAGCTGTGAAGACTTGACGTGATACGCGGCGGTTCAGCGGCCAGCTTCCGCGCCCCCTGCACCGGACTTACTCGTTGTCTTCGCGCTGCGCAACAGCCTCGTCAGGTTCGGGCTCGGGGGGCGATCGGTCGTCCGTGTCGGGCTGGGGGCCGTCCCCGGGGAGGAGCCAGCCAAAGAGCTGGTAGAAGAGTCGTTTCCACGTGGAGAACTCCGTCTGATAGGAGAGGCCGGCGCCAGTCGTATTCGTGAGCGTCTGCCGTGTGACGTCGTCGCCCGCTCGCCGGTAGAACACCTCGACCGACACGCTGCGGCTGAGGCGCACTTCCACCACAAACTCGCCCTGGGGACCGCTCGCCTCGGTTTCATCCGGCTCGTTACCGGTGTAAACGCCCTCGCCTCGAATGATGAGCCGTTCATTCAGAAGGCGAAGGGCCACGCCATAAATAATGTCAAGATCCTCGGGGTCCTCGCCCGATACACCGAGGCTCACGTCCACGTTCGGGAGGGCCTCGGACAGGTACCGGTTGAGCTGACTCGCCACGAGCTGCGACACGCTGTTGAACGCCAGCTGGTTGCCCGCCTCCGCGATGCGGCTCTGTTCGTCGGAGGCCCCGCCGGTCGTCAGCGTGGATGTCGTGAGCAAGAACGTGTTCGTCAACAGCACACTGGTCGCATACTCCGTCGCGAGGTCGTCCTGGTTGAGGATGGCGTCCAGCGTTTGATCCCCGATCAGCCCGGAGCGCTGGTCGCGCGCGACAGCCAGGCTGAGATCGACTCGTGGCGTTTCTACGCGACCGGTAATGTCCAGCTCCACGATGACGGGGATGCGGCCGGCATACTGCTCCTCGTTGGGTAGTCCGGCGGGCGACGCCCGGGTCCGATAGGCTGCTGACAGATTCATGACCGCGTTCACGGGGTCGCCATCCCACGTCAGCGTCCCGCCGTCGATGCTGAACTTGCGAACGAATACTTCGCCGGCGGTAAAGAGGTAGTCGCCTCCTTCGACCTCGTACGTACCGTATACGAAAAACTCGCCTTCCTGTCGCTGGAGCTGCACACGGCCGGATCCGATGGCTGTGACGACGTCGCCCACCAGCGGGTCGAACACGAGATGCACGGTTGAGCCCTGCGGTGCCAGAATGTTGAGATCGAGTTCAAGCCCGTCAAGGAATGAGGGTTCGCCGACCGGGCGATCCGCGAGGAGGTTGTCACGCCGCGTGAGGTCGCGGAGGTCGGGAAGCTGGCCGGTGCTGTCGGCGAAGATGATGTAGCCGGATTCCTCCGAGACGTCTTCTTCCAGAACCGGGATGTAGAGTTCGCTGTCCGGCGTCGTCCGGGCACCGGGGGAGCGCAGGGTGGCGTCCGGAAGGGGTCCGGTGAGCGTTGCCGGGCCGGATGCGCGGATCGTCCCGTAGAAGGGCAGGTCGTCGGAGTCCTCGACGTCGATGACCGTCATCTCGCGGAGCTGTCCTGCAAGGTCGAAGGAAAAGAAGCGGTAGTCGTTGAACAGGATGCTGCCGTCGATATCGGCGACCCCGTCGTCGCTGTCGTCGATCCGAACGCCGGCGAGGTGAATGCCGGCATCGTCCACCATGACATCGCCCGCGATGCGATAATTGAGGTTGAAGTCCGGCAGCGTAAATGCACCCTCTTCGACACGCATGTCGGCGTCGAACCGAGGATCGGTAAACGACCCCCCGATGTGGGCCCGACCGGCCGTGTATCCGCTCACCTTCGTGACGGTGTCCTGGAAGATGTATTCGAAGAAAAACAGGTCGGCGCGGTCGACGGTCAAGTTGAGGTCGAGCGGATCGCCGGCGAGAGTGTCCGCTCCGGCCATCGGTAGACGAATGCGACCATCCAGGGTGAGCGAATTGCTCTCGGCGGTCCGAACCCCGCCGGGCACGAGCTCCGGCCCGGACGCCGTCGTGTCCGGTTCAATCCGCAGTGAAACCCCGACATCCGGTGATCCCTGGTAGCTTGCCCGCAGCCCGAGGACCCCAAGAAGGCGCCGATCGAATGAGAATCGGCCCACGGTCAGGTCGGCCTGCACGATGGGCTCGTTCCAGCGGCCCGTCAGTTCGACTTCGCCGTCGAGGCGCCCGGCAATGGGGCGGTTGAGTTTGAGCAACTCGGATACCGGGTGGAGGAGAACGTTCTCTGCACGGGCGACGAGGCGGTCTCCTTCCCTGGGGGAGAGACGCCCCGAGATCTGAACCCGTTGAATCTCGTCCGTTTCCGGGCGCGGGCTCTGGATGACGAGCGGTTCGACGACGATGCCGTCCCCGTACACATCGATTGTGGACGCCTCGGAGTGACGCCACGACAACTCTCCGACCGTCGCCGACAGGTCGCGGACGGTGATGACATTGCGCGATGCCCGTACGTTCAAGCCGGCTTCGAACGTGAACGGGCCGGCATTGCCTTTCCGATCAGTGGACAGGCGTAGTTCTCCCGACCGCTCCTGATACCGGGCCGAGAGCCGCGGTGCGGCCACAGAGAGGCTGCCAACTGCGGCCTCGTGCGCGATTACGTCGAACCGGGTCGATGTGGAGGCTACGAGAGGGCGGTCCAGTGACGCGTTCATTTGAAGAATTGCACGCAGCGAGTCGGCGCGGACCTGATTCGTGGCGTACGCGTCGGCATGAACCGTTGCCCGCAGCGCGAGCGTGTCCGCGTCAGCACGGGCGTTTAGCGTGGAGGATAGTCCATCCGTGAGTGGGGGCAGCATCGGGAGCCAGAGGCGGAGAACGGCCGCGTCCCGGATTGTGGCGTTTAGCCCGATATCGAGGGGGCGTTGCATGCCACCATCTTGTAGAAGCCCCCGCACGGAGTCGCGGCGGGCCGAAAGCGACAGCCCGGCGTCGGCGTCCGGTGTGGAGACGGCCGAGTCGGGCTCGGTCGCTGCCGCGGACGTGCGCACGACGGTGTTGCCCGCGGAGGCGAGTTCGGCCGGCATGGGTTTGTCGGCCGCCAGGCGGAGGGCGTCCTGGAACTCACGTTGCCACAGTCCGGCGACGGCGGGCAGGATCTGAGTGTCGAGATCCCCGGTCGCGGTGAGGCCGAGGACCGTGCCGTCGACACGCAGGCGGGGCCGGTCGTCCCCGTCCTCGGTGAGGTCGACCGTCACACGGTGGGGAGGGAGGATGTGGAGACTGTCGCCCGACGCGATGCGAGATGAATCGACCTGAAGCGAAAGGGAGCCGGTCAGGGTGGACATGTCGCCACCGCGACTTCGCGTTTCGAGGCGTGCGAAGAGGGACGAAGCAGGCAGGGTACCGGGGAGAGGCGCGAGGTCGAGGCCGCGCGCATCCGCCGTGAGCCGGATGTCCGGTTCACGCGCCCGGGCGTCGACCCGAGCGTTGAGAGAGAGGGTGCCGGCTCCCGCCTGATCGAGCATAATCCGCGCCTCGCCGACGCGTCCAGTCAAGGTGATGTCGACGCGGGCCGTGTCGAGCCGTTGTTGACCGATCGACGAGGGCCGCAGTTGCAGGGAGAGGTCTGTATCGAGGCTGTCCGTCCGTATACCGCGGCCGGTTCCGGTAATGCGCCCGGTGATCGCCCCCGCAAGCTGAGGTCGCCCGGTCACAGGTCCCAGGTTTAGGCTGTCGACGTCAAGTTCGGCAGAGTACTGTACGGCCCGACCGGGGCGTCGCTGCACCGCGACATCGCCGCGGGCGGCTCCGAGATTGGTCTCCGCCGTCAGCGACGCGCTGACATCGAACGGCGTGGGCCGATCTGCAGAGAGGTCGATCACGCCGCGGGAGAAAAACGAGAGCAACGCGTCGTCTACGGTCGCAAGCCGTTCGGGGAGCGGCCGACCCCAGACGGTTTCGACGTCGGCGCGCTGCAGCTCCGCCTCGCTCACGCGTACATCGTAATCTAGAGAGTCGGGGAGGCCAAGCGCCGTTCCCTCGATGTTGATACGGGAGGCGCCATGCCGGACTTCCACATCGTCGAGCAGAAAGCTGGACGGTGGGCCGATGATGCGCCCGCGGACGGAGACGAGGTCCCGGAGTGGGCTTCGGGGCACGACGCGGTGGACTTCGTCGAAATCGATCCGGCTATCGGCAAGGCTGATGTCGAGGTTCGGTTCGCCGGTCTCGTTCATGGCCACCGAGCCGCTCACCCGAATATCTGTCGCGCCAGTAGCAATCCGTGTCTGTCGAAGCGTCCACGTGTCGTTTTCCCGGACCACCTGTCCCTGCACTGCGGCGAAGGAAAGCCCGGCGTCAGGCACATCGAAGGTGACGTCGTAGGCCTCGATCAACTTTTCGCCGCCGGACCAGTCGATTGTTCCGTTTGCGTTCAGATTCTCGACTCCTGCACGCGTGTAATCGAAGAGCCATCCCTCCCGGACCGTCTCCGGGGCCGCTCCGTCGCGGGTGGTGGTGACGCGACCGTTCTGGACCCGCACGTCGGCCACGGAGATGCCAAGGCCCGGCCCGTCGGACGACGGTCGGGTGCGTCGGAGCGCCGATTGGATTGACCAGCTACCGTTACGGTCCCGGTGGGCGTGGACCTCGGGGCGGTGCAGGGTGATCTGGCGAACCGATAGCTCCCGGGCGAGAAGCTGGGTCCACCGCGGACGCAGGGTGACGGAGTCCACAGACACGACCCGTTCCCCGTTGGCGTCCAGAATCCGGACATCGGAGGCGTAGAGGTCGTTGACGAGATTCCCCTGCAGACGCGCGATGTGCAGGGAGCCGGTAAACTGGTCGTCAAACCGGGCTTCGATCTGCTGGCGCAATTCGTCGCGCCCGACCTCCGTCCGCGTCAAGCCGAAGAAGGCAATGGCGCCTAGGAGGACCAGGTAGAGCAGGCCCTGAAGGGCTCTCCAGAATACGCGCGTTATGGTACGGGAAGAAGACAATGCAAGAAGCGGAGGTCAGCAAAAAATGAGCCCGACAGGGAGAGCCCTCGTGGGCGATGCAACATGCCATCGAAACAGCGTCGCGTTCCGGGCCTCGGGGCCTGCGACGTGGGACGAACGAACCGACGGTCGGGGCCCGGAGGGGGGCTCCGGACCGTCGGAATGGCCGGAAGAAGGGGCACTTACGAGGTTGTAGCAAACTGCCAGGCCTGTTCAAGTGCCGCATCGGATACGTCTCCCGTCACATACGCATTGCCGAGACGATCGAGAAGAACGAAGCGCACGGTGCCCGCCTTGTTCTTCTTGTCCGACTGCATGGCCCGACGCACCGCCGGCCAGTCGAGGTCGGTCGGGTCGTGCTTCTGCGGGATCGCACGGAGAACGTAATCGATACGGTCGCGGGGAACGGTGTCCGGGTGCTCGCGAGCGGACAGGTACAGGGCGGCGCGCATGCCAATCGCGACGGCCTCCCCGTGCGTGAACGTGCCGTAGCCGGCAACGGACTCAATGGCGTGAGCGAATGTGTGGCCAAAGTTCAGGATCGCGCGGCGCCCGCTCTCGGTTTCATCCTCGCCGACAATGGTTGCCTTGACGGCTGCGGCACGGGGGATCATCTGATGAACACGTTCACGGTTTCGCCCCGTCAGGAGGTCGACGAGGTGTTCTTCCAGGAACGTAAACAGTTCCGCATCCGCGATCACAGCGTGTTTGATGACCTCGGCCATTCCACTTGTCCATTCCCGCTGCGGAAGGGTGCCGAGCGTGGCCACGTCGGCTACCACCACTCGCGGCTGGTGAAACGCGCCGATCAGGTTCTTACCGGTCTCGTGGTTGATCCCGGTTTTTCCGCCGAGGGCGCTGTCCACATGGGCGATGAGCGACGTCGGGCACAGGACGACGGGTACACCGCGGAGAAGCGTCGCCGCAGCAAAACCTGCAAGATCCCCGACGACGCCGCCCCCAAGCGCGATCACGGGCGTATCCCGATCGATTCCCCACCGTAGAATGTCGTCATACAGGTCCTGCAGATGGGCGGCGGACTTCGTCGCTTCGCCGGCCGGAAGCGTGATTACGTGCGGCGTCCACCCCGCTGACGTAAGCGCCGTTCGAACGGGAGACCGGTACTGCGCCCCGACGTTCTCGTCGGTCACGACCACGCATTTGCCCGCCCGAAGCCCCACATCATCGAGGATCTTGGGCAGGGCACGCAGCGATTCGTACCGAACCGCGTACGACCGATCCGCGTCGAGCGGAACGGTGACAGGCGACGATGTACCGATCATGGTCTGGGGGGACTGTTCATGAAGGATGCGAATCGAACCCGCGGCCAGAATTTCCGTTTCGAAGCCCCGTCGGGCACGGTGACTTTCACCAAGCGTTCGACGGCCCTAAATCCATTCCGCTGTCGCAGACTCACGATGGTTATCCGTGATATTCTACCGTTCGCGCACGAATTGACGCGTCGCGCTCTGCGCGCCGGGGGCGTCGCCATCGACGCAACGTCGGGCAACGGTCATGATACGGTGCACCTTGCCTCCGTTGTGGGCACGAAGGGACGGGTCTACGCGATCGACCGACAAGACCAGGCCGTTACTGCGACGCGCCACAAGGTAAACACACGCGTTCCGGAGGTGGACGTTCGGATCATCCAGGGGGACCACGCCGCCCTCCGGGAGTACGTCGATCCCGACGATCGGGGCGAGGTGGGTGCGGTAATGTTTAACCTGGGCTATCTCCCGCGCGGCGATCATGACGTGATCACGACGCCGGAGACGACGCTTCCGGCCCTCGACGCGGCGGTTGATCTTCTCGCGCCCGGTGGCGTCGTCACGGCCGTACTCTACACCGGTCATGACGGAGGCCCCGAGGAAGCCGATGCGGTTCGCGGCTGGGCCGATTGCCTGCCGCAACACGAGTACAGGGTGCTGTCATACCGTTTTACGAACCGAACGAACCACCCACCCCGCCTGCTGGCGGTTGAAAAGCACGCTGCCTGACCCTACCGCCGGTGAACGACTCCTCGCACCAGCCGTGCTGCGCCCGCTGCGCACGCGCGGCGCCGTTCCCTTCTGCCTGCTCGCCTCCGTCCATGTGCCTTCTCGCCTTCCGGCTGAACGATCATCCGACATACGATCTCGTATTTGCCGGTAACCGGGACGAGCGGTACGAACGGCCGACAAGCCCTGCTTCCTTCTGGGACGATCATCCCCATGTCCTTGCCGGGCGCGACCTGCGTGCCGGCGGCACCTGGATGGGGGTCACCCGCACGGGTCGATGGGGCGTCATCACAAACGTCCGCGATCCCGGCCGCGTCCGAGCCGATGCACCGAGTCGGGGACACCTTGTCTCGAAGTTTCTGATTCAAGACGGCAACCCGCGTGCATACGTCGATGCGATCGCAGGGACGGCCGACCGCTACAACGGGTTCAATTTGCTTGTCGGGGCGGGAAGCACGTGCGCGTACCTTTCGAATTATCGAGACGGACCAGAAACGGTGACGCCCGGCGTTCACGCGATCAGCAATGCCACACTCGACACGTCGTGGCCGAAGACGGATCGAGCCCGGGACAGCCTCGCGCGCAAGACGACCGTGTCGACGTCGCCCGCGAAGTCCGGAAGGGTGGACCCGGACGACTTGCTTTCCATGCTGGACGATCGCCGCCGATTCCCTGACGACGACCTTCCCGACACCGGCGTCGGACCGGAGATCGAATCGCTGCTGTCGCCGCTCTTCATCGAAAGCGACGCCTACGGCACCCGGGCATCCACGGTGCTGCTAATTGGAAAAGACGGCGCCATCACGTTCGTGGAGCGGACGTTTCACCATGGCACCGTAGCACGTACACGCCGGTTCGACTTCGACCGACTTCCGACCCGAGCATCGGCCGATTGATCGTTGTAACAGGCGACCGCCGTAGCAGGATCGATCGCGCCTGCCCCGTAACGCGCACGGCTTTCTACTGCACCCAGCATCGTGCCTTTTCTAGTTCCTCCCTTTTCGATATCTCACTGTACATGCCGTCTCAAAAGCTGACGTTCACGAATGCGCAGGGCCATGATCTGTCCGCCCGTCTGGACCTGCCGGAGGGTAGCGATCCAGCCGCGTACGTTCTCTTCGCGCACTGCTTTACCTGCTCGAAGAACCTGACAGCCGTCGGGCACATCAGCCGCGCACTCACACGGCGGGGCTTTGGGGTCCTGCGCTTCGACTTTACGGGGCTGGGCGAGAGCGAGGGCGACTTTGAGGACACCAACTTCTCGTCGAACGTCGACGACCTGATCGCCGCAGCGGAACTGCTGCAGTCCCAGTTTCGCGGCCCCTCGGTGCTGGTCGGCCACTCGCTCGGGGGGGCTGCCGTCCTCCAGGCGGCCGGTCAGCTCGACACGGTGAATGCGGTCGCCACGATCGGTGCGCCGCACGACCCCGAGCACGTCACTCACCTGCTACAGGACTCGATCGACGAGATTCGGTCGGCGGGAGAGGCGCGCGTCACCATCGCCAACCGCACCTTCACGGTGAAGAAGCAGTTTCTCGATGACCTGGAGGCGACGCAGATGTCGCGGCGCATCCGCTCCCTGGATCGTGCGCTTATGATTTTCCACTCGCCGCTCGACAAAACCGTCGGCATTGATAACGCCGCCGGGATCTTCGAAGATGCCAAGCACCCGAAGAGCTTCGTCTCGCTCGATCAAGCAGACCACTTGCTAACGGACGAAGCTGACTCCCGCTACGTGGGTACCGTCCTCGCGGCCTGGGCCAGCAAGTACCTGGACGCGGAGATTGCTCCGGATGCTGCGGCTGAGAGCACCATGTCGTCTGCTGCTGGCGATGAGGTGGACGGTACCGTGACCGTGACCGGCACAACCCCGTATCGCACCTCCGTGCAATCCGGTCGGCACCGACTGGTGGCTGATGAACCCGCCTCGGTCGGCGGAGGCGACGAGGGACCGACGCCGTACGACCTCCTGCTGTCGGCTCTCGGGACCTGTACCGGCATGACGCTTCGTATGTATGCCGACCGCAAGGGATGGCCGCTGGAGACCACGACCGTCCGCCTGTCGCACCGGAAAGTCCACGCGGAAGACTGTCGGGACTGCGAGAGTGAAAGCGGAAAGGTAGACCGGATTCATCGCGAGGTGGAGGTGTCCGGCGACCTTACCAGGGAGCAACGCGATCGTCTCCTCGAGATCGCCGACAAGTGTCCGGTGCACCGAACGCTCCACGGGGAGGTGAAAGTCGACACAACGCAAGCCTGAGAACCAGGCCCCGGCCGGTGAGGCAGTCGGTTCGCACCTGGTGGAACGCCTCCGGTACCGCACGCTACGAACGATGCCTTCTTTTCAAACCAAACTCCACGCAGGCGCATGAAAGCTGTAATCGTGACCGAGCCGGGCGATCCGTCGAAGATGACGATCGGGGAGGTACCCGCCCCGGAGCCCGGCGTCGATGAGGTTCGAATACGTGTGCATGCGACCGCTCTCAACCGTGCGGATACCTTTCAGCGACGCGGGCATTACCCGCCGCCGGACGGGGAGAGCGAGCTTCTGGGCCTGGAAATGGCCGGGGTCGTGGAGGAGACAGGCGATGGCGTGGTTGACTGGTCGGAGGGCGACCGCGTCTTCGCGCTGCTCGGAGGCGGTGGCTATGCCGAAGAGGTGGTTGTTCACAAGGACTTGCTGATGGCGATTCCGCCAGGCATGTCCATGACCGATGCGGCGGCGGTCCCGGAGGTTTTCCTCACGGCCTATCAGGCGCTGCACTGGCTCGGACGTCTCGATGGGGCGAGCCGCGTGCTCGTCCACGCCGGCGCAAGCGGCGTCGGAACGGCAGCGCTACAGCTCGTTCGGTCGGCCGGTGCAACGGCCATTGCAACGGCATCGGCAGGAAAACACGACGTGTGCAGGAGATACGGAGCGGACGAGGTGGTCGACTACCGTAACGAAGACTTCGTCGAGGCGGTCGATGAGTGGACCGAAGGCCGCGGCGTGGATCTGGTAGTTGATTTTATCGGGGCACCGTACTTCCACAAGAACGTGTTATCGCTTGCCGTCGACGGCATCATCGTCCAACTCGCCACCCTCGGCGGCGCGACGGTGGACAGCGTCAGCCTGCGCGATCTGATGGCGAAACGGGTACATCTTAAGGCGTCCACCCTCCGCTCGCGGTCGCGTGCTTACAAGGTGCGCTTGACTGAAGAATTCGCTGCCCACGCGCTGCCCCTGTTCATCGACGGGGACCTCGAGGCCGTCATCGACTCGGTTATGGACTGGACGGAGGTCTCCAGAGCCCATGAGCGAATGGAGAACAACGAGAATGCTGGCAAGATCGTACTTCGGGTCGTCGATTGACGCCCTCACACAAAACAGCACGCTGCATCCCAAACGCAGAACGCCTCCGCAGGCCGAAGAGCCGCGGAGGCGTGTCAGCAATGTGCGGGTACCGGTCGGGACCGGTGGTGACGCAGGCTACGACGTCAGGGTCGCGTCGACAGTGATGTCCGGGCCGGCCAGTGCTTTCGATACCGGGCAGCCGACTTTCGCCTTATCGACAAAGTCCTGAAACGCTGCTTCGTCGAGTCCCGGAACGGATCCTTCGGTGGTCAGGTGGATTTTCGTGATCGTGGGACCGCCGTCCTCCAGCATTTCCAGCGTGACGTCCGCGGTCGTTTCCACGCGGTCCGGCGTGTGGCCGGCTTCGGCCAGGAGGTTGCTCAGGGCCATCGAGAAGCAGCCGGCGTGCGCGGCGCCGATGAGCTCTTCCGGATTGGTCGCTTCGCCGTCTTCGAACCGGGAGTGGAAGGAAAATGCGCCGGAAAAGGCTCCACTTTCCACGGCCATGTGGCCGTTACCGCTTTGAAGGTCGCCTTCCCACTTGGCGTTTGCTTTACGTGTTGGCATATGAGATCAGGTTTCGGATTCGGAATCAAGCCGCGTCGGGACAAAGATACGCGGTAGACAAGCGTTCCGTCAGGTGCGTCTGTCGCGTAACGCGGCTGCTACAACCCCGGGTGCTTCCCGGGGATTTTGCATGCGAAAGAAAGAATCTACGCAGGCTCGCCGGTGGGGGAGTCGAGGTGGACGTCCATCTGCGGATACGGGATGCCGATCTCAGCGTCATCCAGCGTGTACTTCACGACGCGGGTGAGCTCCTGCTTCAATCGGAAATAGTCGTCCGGTCGCGCCCAGATGCGCACCTCCCAGATGATGGCCGAGTCGCCCAGGCTCAGGAGCGCGGCCTGTTCGCCGTGCTCGGTCAGCCGGTCGTCCACCTTCTTAGCGGCCTCCAGAAGCACCTCGCGGGTGGCATCAATGTCTGCCGGATAATCGGTTCCGACAGCGCAGTCTACGCGGATGTGGTCGTAGGCGAAGACGTTCCGGATCGTGTTGCCGAACACGTCGCTGTTCGGCACGATGACGAGTTGGTTGTCCCTTGTGTCGATTTTCGTGTAAAAGAGCTGCAGGTCGCGGACGAACCCGTCCTCGCCGCCGACCTCAACGTAGTCACCCACATTGAACGGGCGGAAAACGAGTAGCAGTACCCCCGCGGCGAAGTTGGCCAGGGTCCCTTGTAGGGCGAGACCGACGGCAAACCCGGCTGCGGCGAGCACGGCAACGAAGCTTGCGGTTTCAACGCCAACCATCTCGAGCGCGGCAAAGAGCGCCAGGACGAAAATGGCATAGAAGGTGATGTTCGAACCAAACTTCACCAGCGTCTGATCGACGTTCGGGCGCTGCAGCTTTGACCGGATCGTCGACCGCAACCGAGAAGCCACAAACCGTCCGGCGAAGACGATGATCAAGAAGCCAACGCCTTGGAGGAGGTATTGACCGAGGAGGGTGAACGTCTCGGGATTCAGATACTGCTGTGGATCCATAACCGTGTGCGGTGGAGAAAAACAAGTACATGCGTATCAACCGCACCAACGTACCCGCCGCGCACCGGGCACGCGAATCGGAGAAGGAATGATTACGAGCCTGAATTTGGCCTTAACTTTTGATTGTGGTCTGCCGTCGCTGTGGAGGAGTGCTGGCCGGAGATTCGATCGACGAACCGCTCGAGCAGCTCGCGGTCCGGCCGAAACGGTGGTCGGGTCTGGCGGAAGTTGACGTACCGCCCGCCCGGTCCCTGCTTGAGGTGAAAGGTGAACAGATACCGTCCGCTCGGGCCGAGCCCCAGATCCGTTCGCCCGAAGCGCAGGTCGTGAAACCGAACCGAGCTATCGGATTCTGAGACGGTGTAGTATCCTTTCGAAAACCACTGGAGAATCTTGATGGCCCGGTCGTCAGCGTGTCCTCTCAGCAGGTGGTCGTTTTTCGGAATGAACTCCAGTTCGATCGTGTCGTCAGGGTCGAAGAGCGAGTATTGGCCGGCCCACGTACCCGATTCGTCCTGTACCATCCCGTTCCAGAGTACGACATTGAACGGCGTCGGCTGCGTGAAGACCTCGGCATGCGGTTTTCCCTGCGCTTCGAGAGACGCTTCAAAGACCGACTCGACGTGGGCCTTGATGCCGAGCGTCAGGACGAGGTAGGCGGAACTGACGGCAAGTCCGATGTAATTAGACCGGCGCCGGAGTGCGTGGTCGTGCTGCCACCGGAAGCCGATAAGCAACCCGGCCGCCAGCGGAACGGTGTAGACCGGGTCGATGATAAAAATCGACGGCACGGCGGCCCGGAGGTCGGAGAAGGGTGCAAAAACCTGCGTGCCGTAGGACGTCAGCGTGTCGAGGATAATGTGCGTGGTCAAGACGAGCAGGACCAGTGGCGTCCACGCCCGCCAGGTGGAATCGTCCTCGCTGTGTAGCCGGGATAGGAGCCAGGCGAGGAGGGGAGCGGCGACGATCGCGATGAAGAAAGAGTGCGACAACCCCCGGTGGAAGGCGAGCGACGTGGCCTCCGTAACGAAGGGGTTGATGATCACGTCAAGGTCGGGGAGCGTCCCCAACGCCGCCCCCCAGAGCGCTGCCTTTTTGCCGACGCGTCGGCCGAGAGTGGCTTCACCGACGGCGGCGCCGAGTGTGATCTGCGTAAGGGAATCCACGAGGGAGTCGGACGGTGGGCGAAGAGACGTGCTGTTGGCATCGCAGCGTACCTCGCCGGACCCGGTGTGATCCCGCTTTCGGGCAGCCGCCTCCGTCGTTCACAGACCCGTCACGTCCCGCTGGCCGTCGGCGTGCTGACGGGCCGCCGTGTCCGCATGAATCCAGACCGGGGCCGGGTCGTTGCTTCACCCCCGGTTTTTTCACTGATCCCGCTACGATGCCCGCGTACTCCTGCAGATTCACCGATGCGGTGGTCCGATCCGACCGGAAGGACGACCTGGAAGCTCTCATTCAGAAGATGTTCGCTCGGCGGCACCACAACCGCGTGTCGGCCGGTCCGAGTGGACAGATGTGGTTGACCGTCGAGCTCGTTCAGGCGCTCCGACGGGCGAGCACCGTGTACCGCGAGGTGAGTACGAAAACAACGGGACCGCTACCATTCGAAATCGGGTTTCTACGCATTCGCGACGGTCGTCTCGAAGCGGTGTCTGACCCGTTGAAAACGGACGGACCCGAGGTGTTTGTCCGCATCCTCAGCGAATTCCTCGAGCCCGGAGCGGAGATCACGCTGGATCCCGCGACGGAGGGGGCAGAAGCACATGCAGGCGCCGAGGCTACTGGTGGCACATGGACCGTTCGAGGCGCCGGCGAGGTCGAGAACGTCGATAACGTGTAACGTGGAGCCCCGCCGATTCTGCGGACCTACCGTGTCTCGGCGCCCTCAATATTTGAGTACCTACGCTGTCGGTTGACCGGTTTCTGCTGCGAAATAGTCCGCAATGGCCCGGGGCGCGACCGAGAACGGAAGGTCCTCGACCGGTTTCGCGTTTTCAGGCAGAAGCGTGACGTCCACCGTCCGATTATCCTCGACGAGGCGGTCGTGAAGCCGCACGCCGAGGGGGACGGAGCGATGAACCACGAGCGCGGTGACCGAGTGCGGCCGATTCGGGAACGGGTCGCCCTTCGGAAGGGTGCTCTGGAGGATATCCAGTACCGACGCGGCTCCATCCACCGTTTGATCCGCCAGAGAAAGGAACGCGCTGACGGTGTAATCGCGATCAAACGTGACCTTCACCCGGCTGAAATTGGGCGTGAGCGGGCGCCAGTGGATGTCGAGCGCCCCGAACCCGTCTGTGAGTTCGTCGACCGCCTGAATGAGCGCCGGAAACGAATCCTCCAGATCGTTTAGCATCCGCATGTGTCCCATGGCCTCGGCCTGCATGGCGTGCATCTGGCCAAGCCCTTCTGCCGCATCGAACGATGCCTGATGCATCCACGATTGTATCGGAGCGGCGTTGGTGATCGCGTCGCTGACGTCCCGCATGGATCGCTCGAGGTGTGGGCGGATGCGGTCCTTCCAATCGGAAACCGACAGCGTGGAATCCACAGTGTCATTCATGGCGGGAGGAGACGTGTCACATGAAGCCAAACTGGAACACGTAAGCGGCGAAGAAGCAACGAATTACATCGTCGTGGCGTCGTTCAACCCGCTCCGTGTCTGTGCGGAGCACAACCGCCCGCGTGGTAGGCGTCGCAGGGCGGAAGGAAAGGAACAAAAGTGGCCCCTTAGGGTATTTTTACAGCTATCACCGACTATCCACTCACGAGGACTTTGACAGTGGCTGAACGTTCGACGAAGCGCGGAGAGATCACGACCATGCCTTTGGATGATCTCTCTGACCGCCTCAAACTCTCGAAGCAGACGATCGTTCGCTGGGTCGACCGGCATTTGATCGACGCGGATCTCCACTGGGCCCTCTCTGACGAGAACGAGGAGGTTCGGATGATCGAGATTTCGCCGCAGACGATGGACTTCGTTGAGTCCTTTGCGGCGGAGTACCGCGAAGACGTAGTGAGCCGCACCGAAGCCCGCCGCATTCTGAAGCAGATCGACCGCAAGAAGATCAAGAAGCTGATCCGTGCGGGCGACGTGAAAGACGTCGAAGTGGACGAAGAGACGCGTATCGTCGTCGGAAGCATCGAGGACTACCTGATGGCGCGTGAGCGGGACGAGGAAGAAGACGAGTAGTCGCTCGTCCCGTCGTGTCGCGGCATCTACATTCCGAGATTACAGAAAAGCATTCCCCGCTCGGAGGATGCTTTTTCTGTTGGTGCGCCGTGGCTGGAGGACATGGTAGCGGTCCCGTCAGCCGAGCGACGCTCGCTAGGGGAGGATGCGAGATCCAATCAGAAAACACGTCGCCGGAAGGCTCCAGCGACGCGTTGATGGCTGTTGGTCTTCACTCGCGGCTACGGCTCATACGGTTCGATGGAGCCGAGGCCTGACGTCGCGCGATCGATCGATGCCGGATCGCCGAGGTAACGGATATCGCCGAGACCGCTCACGCGAGCCGTTAGAGACTCCGTCGCATGCACCAGGCAGTCGCCGGTCCCGCTTACGCGTGCCGTCGTTTCCCGGGTCACGAGGTCCGGGGCCTCCACGTCGCCGGTGCCGCTGATCGAGACGTAGTGCTGATCGGTCTCGCCCTCCAGGTCGACATCGCCGGTACCGGAAATCCTGGTTTCAATTCGATCTGCGGTCACATTGAGTTCGACATCCC
Organism: Longibacter sp.; assembly: GCF_051155795.1. Classification (NCBI taxonomy): domain Bacteria; kingdom Pseudomonadati; phylum Rhodothermota; class Rhodothermia; order Rhodothermales; family Salisaetaceae; genus Longibacter; species Longibacter sp. The sequence goes on along the minus strand of NZ_DAXETW010000106.1, from coordinate 16,707 downwards.
CGGTGCCGTTTACCTCAATCTCGAGCTTCTCGGTGGATATCGGCGTCTGGCCCTCGATGTCGCCCGTCCCGTCCACTTCCAGGCCGTTCACGGAGGTCATCGTGATTCGAAACGAAAGGTCGTCGCCGTCGACGCCGTTCCCGAGAAGGCGAGAAAGGAAGCCTGAGTTGCCAAAGTCTCCGTCGATCACGAGTCGGTCCCCGATCACGCGCGTATCGACAGCATCCAGGACCTCCTGAGATGATGCACGAATCTCAACGCGCTGCTCCGAGCCCTGCGACAGTTCGACGTCGCCGGGCACCTTCAGGTGGAGCCGCGAGAACGAGGCCACGTCTCTCGTTTCGGATCGCTGCTGTGCAACGGCGTCCGACGTGATGACGCCACCGAGAGCGAGGAGGAGGGAGGCTGCGAGTATCCGAAGTGGAGTCATTTCGTTTGATGGTCCCATATTCGAAGAACGAGGTGCCGGGGGTCGACCGGCTTCATTCGTGGGACGTGTCCACCCCGGAGAAGGGTTACAACTGCTCCGGGGAGGTCGGTGCGGAAGTGTCAGCCGGCGCACCGAGCAGGGCCCGCAACTCGTCTTCCAGTGCGTCTGCGGGGAAGATGCCGGGAATCTGGTAGCGAACGGTGTCGTCCGATGTGACGACAAGCGATGTGGGCAGCACGTAGACCGGGCCCAGCTGCTTGTCCGCCTCGCCGGTAGAGTCTGCGACGACGGGGTAGCTGATCCCGTGTTCGTCTGCGAACGGGCGCACCTCCGCGAGTCCTTGTTTGTTGGCAATGCCGATAACCTCCAGCCCGTGGGGGCCGAGTTCCGACTGCAATTCGTTGAGATCCGGAATCTCTTTCAGGCACGGGGCGCACCAGGTTGCCCAGAAATTGATGATCTGAACGCCCCCGTCCGAGGGCCCGATCGCGACACGCTCACCGGACATCGTTTCGAAGGAAAGATTCGCTGGAACGGCGAACGGCTCGTCCAACGGAGCCGCACGCTCGGCTGTGTCGGCCTGGATGTCGGCGGTGGAGCGGGGTGCCTCGGCTGGGTCGCGTTCACTGTTGCCACAGCCGGCGAGGACCCAACCGACGAGGGACAGTCCCAAAAGCAACAGGAAAGGGGAAGCGAAGACAGATCGACGGAGGGAAGCATCCATGGCTTCGGCGGGTCTCAGATCAACATGCGATAGCTACAGCCGGCACGATGTCATTCAGCGGCGCCGTTAAGCGCGGACCGGACGTCGTCGGCTTTTACGCGATAGTGCGATTCGTCGTACGTCGAAGCGCCGTCGGAGAGAACGATCACCTGCGGCGTCTCGTGGCGGAGGTCGAGGTCGTCGGCAATAGCATCCGAGACGCTTCTCGCGTCCTGAACCACCACGCGATAGATCGGCGTATCCACCTCGCCAGCCAGATCTTCCATTTCCCCGTTGGCACGGGCACTGGTCGGGCACGCCGAACTGTGTTTGAATACCACGACCGGGGCGGACTCGGAGGCTGCGAGCGCATCCTGCCAGTCGGAGGCGGAAATCAGCGGTTGAAAGACGTCGTTGCTCATCGGGGTTGAAGGGCTGGAACAGGGGACGGGATCCTCGTGCAGTACCGTACCCTGGACCCCTCAGGGTGATACGCAAAGACGTTGAAGGTCTGGTAAAATTGACTGGTTCGGTTTGCAGGAGTGCGCAATCAGATGGATCAAGGTGAGAATTCGATCCGATTTCCAGATACAGAACAACGCCCGCCTCGGCGGGGCCGTGGCGAGCGTTTTTGTATCGAGCGGTGGGACACGATGGATGTTAGAGGCGCTTACTCGTCGTGGAAGCGCGTCTCGTTTTCCGCGTGCGTTGTGAGCAGGGCGGACGGTGCAAAGCGACCTCCGTGCTCTCGCTCCAAGCGTTCGAGCCGGGCACGGATCGCACCAGCCCCTTCCTGGTCGACATACCGGAACGGGCCGCCGCGGAAAGGCGGGAAGCCAAGACCGAATACCGCGCCGAGGTCCCCATCGGTCGGGTTCTTTAAGATCCCCTCCTCGAGGCACCGGATGGCCTCATTAACCATCATCAGGCCGAGTCGCTCTTTCACATCATCGGCCGGGAATGACGTCCGGTTTTTGCCGCCGAAGTGGCGATAAACCGCGTCGTTGAACGACGTTCGCTTCTTCTCCGGCTTGCCGGGCTGCGGCTCGTAGAAGTAGAAGCCTTGCTCGGTCTTCTGGCCCTTCAGTCCGGCCTCGACCAGGGTAGCGGCTGAATCGCTGATGTTGGTCTGCTCCTCATCGAGATGCTTCCGCATCACCTCGGTAATCTTTGCGGCCACGTCAATGCCCACGAGGTCGAAGAGCTCGAACGGTCCCATGGGGAAGCCAAAGTCCTTCATCATCTCGTCGATCTCTTCGACGTCGCCCCCTTCCTCGAGCATGAGCAGCGCCTCGTTCATGTAGATGGCGAGGATGCGGGTCGTGTAAAACCCCGGACCGTCCTTCACGACAATAACCGTTTTTCCCTGCAGCAGACCGGCATCGTACGCGGTCGAGATCGCTTCGTCGGACGTCTCGTCGGTGACCACAATCTCCAGCAGCGGCATCTTGCCGACAGGGGAGAAGTAGTGCATGCCGAGCACACGTTCAGGATGTTCCGCGATGGCGGCAATGTCGGAAATCGGGATGGAGGACGTGTTCGTCGCGTACACGCAGTCGTCGCGGACGACGGCTTCTGTGTCTTTCAGGATTGCCTGCTTGAGGTCCAGGTCTTCCGGCACCGCTTCGATGACGACGTCGGCGTGGCGGAACGCCGCGTAATCGCCAGTCGGCGTGACGCGCTCCACGATCTGGTCGCGCTCAAACTCGGTGATGATGCGGCGATCGCTTTTCTTCTTCATCGCCTTGTAAATGTGCTTCTTGCCGCCCGCCGCCAGTTCGATGTTTTGGTCTTTCAGGACGACGTCGGCTCCGTTTTCGGCGGTGACCTCCGCAATGCCGGCCCCCATGAGCCCGGCGCCCAGGACACCGAGGGTGTCGACGGGACGTGCTATGTCGGAGTTGGGATTTTTGTCGCCCTCCTGCTTGGCGAAAAAGAGACTAACGAGAGCGCGGGATTCGGGGGTGAAGACGAGGTCCCCGAAGTGCCGCGCTTCGGTGTCCAGCCCCTCCTCAAGGCCGCGCTCCATGCCCATCTTTACGCATTCGATGATCTTCGGCGGGGCGGGATAGTTGCCGCGAGCCTGCTTCTGTGCCTTCTCACCGGCCTTCTGGTAGATGACCCGCCGGCTGAGGGTGTTGCTCTCGAGCAACTTCTCGGTGAAGGACTGGGTGTCGCGCTCAATCGTCAGCGACCCGTCGGCAAGCGATTTGGCAGCCTCCACGGCCGCACGGTGCAGCCCCGGCGGGTGAATCGTTGCGTCAACAAGCCCGATACGACGGGCCTTCCGCGGGTACATGTTTTTACCGGTCAGCATCATCGTGAGCGCCTGCTGCACGCCGACGAGGCGGGGCAGATATTGTGTGCCGCCACCACCCGGCAGAAGGCCTAACTGCACCTCCGGCAGGGCCATCTTGGTCTTGCTGTGCGTGGTGCAGATTCGGTAGGTGGCGCCCAGCGTCATTTCCAGCCCGCCCCCCATGGCCGCTCCGTTGATGGCCGCCACCGTAGGGATCCGTAGATTCTGCATCCGGGCGAGCAGCCGGTGCGCGCGGCGACTCAGGGCGCGAACGTCCGCCGGCATCTCAAACGCCGACAGCATGTTGATGTCGGCCCCGGCGATGAAGGAATTGTCCTTGCCGCTGATGAAGACCGCGCCGCGGATGTCCGGGGTTTTCTCCACCGCTCCGATGACTTCCTCGAAGGCGGCAAGCATGTCCTCCGAGATCTTGTTAACGGAGGCGTCGGGGTCGTCAATCGTTACGGTCGCGATGCCGTTGGCGTCGACGGAGAGGGTGAGCAGGTCGGTGTCCAGATCGAACGTCTGGAGGTCAGCAGTTGTGGTCGACATAGGGGCGGAACGGGTTGGAGCGGAGAAGAAGCGGCGTGACGGGCACGGATCAGGTGCGTTCAATCAGCATTGCGTGGCCCTGCCCTCCGGCGGCGCAGGCCGAAACAAGGGCCCATTGACCGTCTTCCTCATGCAGGCGGTTGGCGGCAGTGGTCACCAAACGAACGCCGGTCGCGCCGAAGGGATGCCCGAGGGACAGAGATCCGCCGCGGGTGTTCAGCTTGTCCATGTCGACGTCGCCGACGGCGGACGTCCGGTTCAATTTCTCCTGGGCGAACGTATCGGAGCGGAGAGCTTCGAGAACGGCAAGCACCTGGCCGGCAAACGCTTCGTGCAGCTCGATAACGTCGATGTCGTCAAGCGTGAGATCCGCACTGTCCAGGACCATTGGGATGGCATATGCGGGGCCGAGGAGCAGCTCTTCGCCGGGGTCTTGGGCAACGAAGGTGTAGTCGCGGAGCGTTGCGATCGGGGTGTGGCCGTCGGCGTCGGCACGTGCCTGGCTCATGAGCAGGGCTGCGGACGCGCCGTCGGTGAGGGCCGAAGAGTTCCCCGCGGTCACGGTGCCGTACGGCTTCACAAAGGCGGGGGACAGGCCCGCCAGCTTCTCCAGTGACGTATCAGGGCGAACGACGTTGTCCGTGTCAATCACGTCGAACTCGGGCGGAACGGTTGCCGGGACGAGTTCCTTCGCGAGCCGGCCGTCAGCCTGTGCCTGGGCCGCGCGCTCGTGGGAGAGCAGTGCATACTCATCCTGATCTTCCCGGCTGACGCCAAACATGGCGGCGAGCTTGTCAGCGCTTTCTCCCATCACCTCGCCGGTCGAAAACTCAGCGATGGAGGGCGCCTCCGGCACGAGATCTGCAGGGCCGAGTCCCTTCACGAGGTCGAGGTAGTCGCCGGGCCCCTTCGCCTTGCGCGCCTCGAACAGGCGTTTCCGGACGCTTCGCTTCACCCGAATGGGCGGATCCGACATCGTCTCCGTGCCGCCCGCGATGATCGTGTCGGCGAGCCCGCCGCGGATGAGGTCGACGCCGCTCGTCACCGCCTGGTTGCTCGAAATGCACGCCATCGTCACTGTGAAGGCGGGCACATGCTTCGGAAAACCGGCTCCCAGCGCGGCCTCGCGGGCAACGTTGCTCGTTTCCACATCCTGGATGACGCAGCCCATCACGATACGATCGACGACGTCCTTGTCCACGCCGGTCCGCATCAGGAGACCTTTCAGGGCCATGCGGCCCATGTCGTAGGCCATCAGGTCGGTGTAGCCGGTTCCGGCCCGCTGGAAGGGGATTCGGCAGCCGTCGATCAGGACAGGGGTACGGGATCCGGCGCCCGAGACGCCGTTCATCGATCGGCTCATGGCCGTAAGAGGAGTTAGGAGAGAACGGTAACGAGGAAGCGGGGACACGCATGAAAGCGCTCCCGCAATAGTGCGCCTGCGTGTCGGAGTACGCAGCAAACGGGGTACGCATTAAACGGAAGCCCTGATGCATCGGTCGGATCGTACGCCGTATGACGCGCCGACGTCGACGTAACAGACTATCGCTTAACGGTGTTAAGTGCAACTGGATGGTTACACGGAATCCCCCAATTCTGGTTTCAACACGTGTCCGGCCGAAGACTGCCCGGGGTACGCAGCAGGCCAGGTACAGCAACCGGTCTCTGCGTTGCGAGCGGGAGTCCAGCGGACGACGAACGAGAGGGCGCGTCCTTTCACCCACAATTCCGGCTGTGAGGGAAACCCGACCGGCATGGTTCGATGAAACCGGACGTCCAGTTCACACAGAAACGCAGGAGGCTTCGGTCTATGGCAGACTCCGACACGTCAACCATCATCGGCCGCAACCCGGTCCGGGAGGCTCTCGAACGAGAGGATCAGGGGATCGAGAAGATCATGCTGGCCCAGAGCGCGAGCGGGGAAGCGATCGGGGTCATTCGAAAGGCGGCGAAGGAGCGGGACGTACCGGTTCAGTACGTGCCGGAGGCGCGGCTCGACCATGAGTCGCAGGGAGCGGTGCACCAGGGGGTTGTCGCCATCGCCAGCCCGATCACGTATCTGTCGGTCCACGAACTGCTTACGAAGGTGGCTCCGACGTGGGGCGATGTGCAGGATCGAAAACCGCTTCTCCTTGTGATCGACCGGGTTACGGACACGAGGAACTTTGGGGCCATTCTGCGGAGCGCGGTCGCGGCCGGGGTGGACGGTGTCATCGTGCCGCAGACGTCCATGGCACCACTGAACGCCGCCGCGATTAAAGCCAGTGCTGGTACGGCGATGCGGATTCCGATTGCGCGGGCGCCAAAGCTGCCGACCGTTTTGCAGCAACTAAAGGAGCGCGGTTACTGGGTGTGCGGCGCGGATGGGACCTCGGAGACGACGGTCTGGGATGTGGACTTCGACCGGGCCGTGACGGTGGTCCTCGGGAGTGAAGGGGATGGATTGGCGGTAGACGTAGCCGAGGCCTGCGACGTGCTGGCGTCAATCCCGATGCGCGGACCCGCGGAAAGTCTCAATGTATCCGTGGCCGCCGGTGTTTTCCTCCTGCAGGCGGCGAAATACAGACTGTCGAGTGCGCAGTGAGTCGCAACACCTTGTTACCGTCACCGCCAAGGTCGCGGCGCCGACCCGAACGATCCACTTCGAGATCGGTCTTGTACCGGAGACGGGGCCTTGTGCCGCCCGTCAACCACGCTCGGATTGACGCAAAGACCGAGCTTCAAAATGCTTACGACCGACGGTGAAGCCGGGGCGGCTCCTGGATTGGTGCATTCGCCCGTCGTTCGAGGTGCGACGCCTCGAACGCCCTCCGAAACGAGATGCTATCTACCCGGGCCCCGCTCAAGCAGGCTCCTCAGCCTTCCGTCGACCGGCATGCAGTCCTCGTCGTCGAACCGCAGTTCAGAGATTTCTGTATTTTGCGGCACATTCTGCTCGTCGGTCGTGGAGCACTGGATGGTGTTCAGCCGGCGCCTCTCCGGATGCGGGAAGAGCGTGTGGAGGTCGTCGTCGACGTATCCTGCGTCATCCGTGTAGGCGGCACGGACCAGGGTGTACGGCGTCCCATCGACGGTGATACCGGGATCGGCCAGAAAGAATAGCATCTGCTCGAGTGAATCGCCGGTTGTGACCCAGAACTGCGCGTTGGGCTGCTCGAGGGCGTACGGCCCGACCCGCATCACGCCCCCTCGCATGCAAACGCTCCATCGATTGGCTACCGCGAACCTCAGGGTGATCCGTACGAGTTCGTGGCAGCCTGTTCGGGTCCGGCTGACCGCGAAGAGGAACGATGCAAATTGACAATTAACGTCCTGGTTGCCGTACCCTAATGTGTAGGTATTGGACGGCCGCTTGTACCACGTACCGAGACCGTCGTGCGCCTCGATCGCGTTGAGCACGGGGCGTTCACAATCGCTTTGCCACAGGCGGATCCGCGCTTGCGCCGTATGCTGCCGGGCGCAGGGCCAGCGCCTCTTTCGGAGCCAGCCCCACAGCCAAAACATCCGGATCAATTTTCGGAGATCTCCCCTGCCCAAGCTGGTAATCCATCGCACAGAGACCACGGAGCACGCCACCCGCGAATCCGGTCCGCCATACCGACCGGGTCGACATGGCAAACCGGAGACCGTCGGAAGACTGGAGGGAGGATTCGTAGGCAACGACCGACGTGCTTGGCTGCCCCCATGCCGCCTCGGTTGGCCAATGCGGCGCCTGTCCCAGCATGAAGCGGAGAAACTATACAAGGACAAAGACAGCGCTCGAATCTTTTACCGAACGGTCGGCCCTCAGGCCGTACAACTAAGACCGCACCGCTGTTATCCCTCGGACGGATTCTACGAGGCTCAGAGGATCGCCTAACGGATGATGGCGGACGACCCACAGTGCCCGACCGTGAGAAAACGCGGGCTTTCAACGGCCGTCTGGAAGAGCGATCTCCTGCGACGCATGTTGGGGATAGTTCAGCCACGTTGATGGAGTGTAGGGGATCGCTTGAAGAAGAGCCCGACGGATGAGGCGGATTCCTCCCCTATGACGAAGCCACGAGAGTGCGGTGGTAGCGAGATCAGGTCCCAGATGCTCATGGGGATATCTGAGTGCGTCGGACCTGGACGCTCTGGCTCAAAGAAGCACGAAGGCTTGCATGGGAGAACATTCCTGATAACAATCGTTTATCTCAGACCTCATGCTGGCTCGCATTGTAAGGGACCAGACCCGCTCGGGCGATGAGCCGCCTCCGCCAGAATATCGGTTTTTGTGAGTCCTTCGACGGGACGAGGATCGCTTACGCCACCTCGGGCACAGGTCCCCCCCTTGTTCGCGTCGCCAACTGGGTAACGCATCTCGAACTCGACTGGGAGGGGCCGATCTGGCCGCCCTGGTTCGAAGAGCTCTCTAGCGACCACACGCTCGTCCGCTACGACCTGCGTGGCTGTGGTCTCTCCGACCGCAGCGTCGACGATCTTTCGCTGGACGCCTGGGTGCGCGACCTGGAAGCCGTGGTCGACGACCTGGGGCTCGACCAATTCTCGATTTTGGGCCTTTGCCAGGGTGGCAGCATCGCGGTCGCCTACGCGGCACGGCATCCGGCCCGGGTGAAGCAACTCGTGCTGTACGACACGTACACGCACGGGGCCCTGGTCGAAGGACAGCGGTTCTTCGAACGCACGAAGGCCGAGGCGCTAACGCAGATGATTAAGGTGGGATGGGGACGCCGAAACGCCGCCTTCCGGAAGGTCTTTGTGGACCTGCTGGTGCCCGAGGGCTCGAAAGAGCAGCAGCAATGGCTTGCCGAGCTCCAGCGCGAGAGTACGTCGCCCGAGATGGCAGCCCGCCTATGGCGCGCCTTCCACGTGATCGACATCCGCGAGGCGGCCCCCCATGTTCAGGCGCCCACGCTCGTCTTTCATGTGAAGCACGACGCGATGATTCCATTCCAGATGGGGTGCCATCTGGCGTCGCTCATTCCGGAGGCCCGCTTCGTCCCGCTGGACGGTGAAAACCACATCCTCTTGCCCGATGAGCCGGCCTGGGAGCGGTTCGTCTCGGAGCTCCGGGGCTTCCTCGCTGACGAAGAAGTCCCGGCTTCGGAGGTGGACGGCTTTTGCGAGCTGACGCCCCGCGAGCGCGAGGTGCTCGACCTCGTGGCACAGGGCCTCGGCAACGGCCAGATCGCCGAGGCGCTTTTCATCAGTCCGAAGACGGTGCGTAACCACGTCAGCCGCATCTTCAGCAAGCTGGACGTCAGCCGTCGCGCCGAGGCCGTCGTGCAGGCGCGCGAGGCTGGATTTGGGCACACCGGAGCGTCGTAGCAACGCGTCTGGGACGCGCGTCCCACGTCGGGGGCTTCTGTCCTCGATATCCGGGCCAAAATTGAGACATCCGTCTCATGACGGGACTCCCCTGCGATGGGTATGCTGCAATCAGCGTACTCGCTGATATCGCATAGAGGAGGATCCGTCATGCCAGTCGATAGATGTCATTTTCAACTCCGTCGGTCCCCGCTTCATATCGTTGGGACCATCGCGCTCGTGGCACTGCTTATGCTCGCCGGCTGCGATACGCTTGGGTTCGACAACGACGACGACAGCGACTCGCCGGACCGTCCTCGCGCCACATCCGATGACGTCGTCAATCTCCCCTTCTTCGTGCGGGCGGAGGGCGGCGACCCCATCGATCCAGAGAATACGAGTCCGAGCACGACGCTCATCTCCGACCTCGGCCGCGAGCCAGTCATCGCGCCCGACGGCGATCAGGTCACCTGGGGCGCGTGGAGCAGCGTCGACGGGTCCATCATCGTTGAATGCCTCGAAGGCGGCACGCGCGTGGAGCTTGAGCTATCGGGACTGATTCCACACGGCGTCTACACCATCTGGAACGTCACGTTTGATCCGCCCGGCTTCACCGGTGAATTCGACGAACCGGGGTTGCCCGCCAACGTGAGGGCGTTTGGCCCGGCCGGTCCGAGCGACGGACACCGCAGCATGTTTCTCGCCTCAGCCGACGGCGAAGGGAGCATTGCCGTAACGACGCCGCCCGGCGCGCTCGGCACCACGGGCAGCATCCCACCCTGCGCGCTGGAGGAGATTGAGTGGCACGTCGTCGGCCTCTATCACTTCGACGGCCGGACGTACGGCCCAGAGCGCGGCCCGGCGGGGACGCACGCCGAGCAGTTCGCCTTCGTTTTCAAGCACGAGTAGATCTGCATGTACATCATACCCCACCGACACCGCGAATCCAACGAAAAGAGGTATTCGCATGACGCACGCCGATGCAACACCGTCCGACGACGCACATGCCAGCGAATCCCCTGTCTGCTGCGGCCCCGGGTACGCTTCGCCCGAAGCAGCGATGCAGGCAGATCGCGAAAAGGTGCTCTACACGGTCGCTCTCTACGTTGGCACCGAAACGGACGCGCCCGACTATCTGGCGACGGTCGACGTCGACCCGGACTCGCCGACCTATGCGGAGGTCGTCCACCGCACGCCGATGCCCACGCTGGGCGACGAGTTGCACCACTTCGGCTGGAACGCCTGCAGCTCGTGCCACGACGACGAGAGCCAGTCGCGCCGATTCCTGATCGTGCCCGGTTTCCGTTCCAGTCGAATCCACATCATCGACACGAAGGACGAACGTGCACCGACGCTGCATAAAGTCATTCCTCCGAACGAGATCAAGCAGAAGACGAATCTGAGCGCTCCGCACACGGTCCACTGCCTTGCGGATGGAACCGTCATGATTTCCATGCTTGGCGACGCCGAAGGCAACGCACCTGGGGGCTTTTTGCTGCTGGATGAGAACTTTGACGTGGCCGGCCGCTGGGAGACCACCAGTGATGGCATGCCCTTCAACTACGACTTCTGGTATCAGCCGCGCCACAACGTGATGGTCAGCAGCGAGTTCGCGGCGCCGAAGACGTATCTGCCCGGCTTCGACCTGGACGACGTGGCCGATGGCCTCTACGGACGGCGGCTCAACTTCTGGGACTGGGAGGATCGCCGCCTCGTCGAAAGTGTGGACCTGGGAGAAGACGGGCTCGTCCCGCTGGAGGTGCGGTTCCACCACGACCCAGACAGCACGCACGGCTTCGTCGGCGCGGCGCTCAGCAGCAATATCTGGCACTGGGAGGGCGCGAACGGGGCGCGGACCGTCGAGAAGGTGATCGACCAGGACCCGGTCGAGCTGGAGGGCTGGCCCTTCCCTGTGCCGCCGCTCACCACCGATATCGTGATCTCGATGGACGACCGTTTCCTATATCTGTCGAACTGGCTGCACGGGCACATCCGCCAGTACGACATCAGCAATCCGTCTGCTCCGATCCTGGCCGGCGAGGTCTCGTGCGGCGGCGTACTGGGCGATCCCGTCACCGTCCAGGGCCACGAACTCGTCGGCGGCCCGCAGATGCTGCAGCTTAGCCTGGACGGGGAGCGGCTCTACGTGACGAGCTCGCTGCTCAGCAGCTGGGACAACCAGTTCTATCCCGACATGGCCGAGCACGGCTCCTACATGCTGCAGATCGACTGCGACACCGACCGCGGCGGCCTGTCGATCAACGAGGACTTCTATGTCGATTTTGGCGACGAGCCGGCTGGCCCGGCGCGCGCCCACGAGATGCGCTACCCGGGCGGCGACTGCACCTCCGACATCTGGGTGTAAACATCGGATTGTGATGGCAACCTACCGCATCGAAGTCCGCAATCGGGATGGCCGCGTCGTGGAGGTGTCCGGCGAGGAATCGCTGCTGGATGCGCTCGAAACGGCCGGGCTGCGCCTCCCTTACGGCTGCCGCCATGGCGCGTGTATCACGTGCGCAGCGCGGCTTCTGGACGGCACGGTCGATCAGTCCGACGGAAAGGCCCTGAAGCCCGCGCACAAAGCGGCTGGCTACGTGCTCCTCTGCATCGCCCGGCCCCGGTCGGACTGTGTGTTCGAGGTCGGCGCCGCATGCCAAAGAGAGCTCTTCACAAATCCGTTCAAGCAGGCATCATGACATGATTGACTTCTCACTCGTCTTCGCGGCTGGGTTTCTCGAAAGCGCGCACTGCTTCGGCATGTGCGGGGCCTTCTTCGGCGTGCAGGACGCGATCAGCATCGGAGCCGGCGCGCTGATGCTCGTCCTCGGCCTCCACCTCCTTGGTGCGGTGAGGCGCCTTCCGGCGATGGGCACGCTGATGCACTGGCCGCCCTTCCGCGCCGCGTCGCGCTACCTGACGCAGACGTGTTCGGCCTGATCACCGTGCTCCGGGGCACGCCGGCGATGCATCTGCTGATGTCGTGACGAAAGAACACCGCGTTTCACCGTTTACGCACCCATCCGAATACGAGGTACCCATCATGGCAGAAGAACAAGCACGTCCATCGATCTCCGAGCGGGCCGCCGCTGCCGTGCGGCTGGCGCAGAACGGCATCAAAGCGATGACCTCCGAGAACACGCTTCAATCCATCGTCGAACGTGCGACCGCGGCTGTTACGCTGCGACCCGCCATCGGGCAGGGCACCGACACGACCACCGTATGCCTGCGCGATGGGGTGATGTGCGATGTCGAGGAAGGCCCGTGGGAAATCGCGGCCGACCTCGATCCACAACTTGGGGGTAGTCAGAAACACCCCGGCCCTGGCTTTCTCTTGCGCGCGGCCATGGGAACCTGTTTCGCTCAGACGGCGGCACTGTGGGCCGCAAAGCTTGGCGTGCCCCTCGACCGCGTCGATGTGGAGGTAGACGCCCACCACGACGCGCGCGGCCTGCTCGGCGTAGACGGCACCGACCCGCGTTTCACGAGGCTAAGGTATCGCATTACCATTGAGAGTCCGGCGCCCGAGGAAGACGTACAACGTGTGCTGGACGCCGCGCGTGCACACAGCCCGGTCCACGACAGCCTGGGGCACGCGCTAACCATTGAGCGCGACGTGCAGGTCGTGATGTCGGAGTCGCCATGACTCGGTCTCCGGCCTTCACAACAGGTGCCCTCATCACAACGCAATAGCCGATCATGAAGGATAATCTTCAAAAACGCGTGCAGCGGTACGGGTGGGACCGAGCCGCCGGGGACTACGAGGCCGGGTGGCAGCGGCCGCTCCAGCCTGCGCAGGATGAACTACTGGAGCGAGCCGATCTCCACCCCGGACAGCACGTCGTGGACGTGGCCTGCGGCACGGGTCTGGTGACGTTTTCGGCGGCAGACGCGGTGGCCCCCGGGGGCGAGGTTGTAGGTACCGATCTTTCGGACGGCATGATCAAGCGCGCCGAGGCGATCGCCGAGGAGCGGGGGATCCGCAACGTGATGTTCGAGCGCATGGACGCCGAAAAGTTGGACCTACCCCACGATACGTTCGACGTGGTGCTCTGCTCGCTGGGATTGATGTATGTGCCCGACCCGGAGGAGGCACTTCGTGAGATGCACCGCGTGCTCGCCCCCGGCAGGCAGGCGGTGGCAAGCGTCTGGGGGGCGCGCACGCATTGCGGATGGGCCGCCGTCTTTCCCATCGTTGACCGGCGCGTGGAGTCGGACGTGTGCCCACTTTTCTTCCAACTTGGTACGGGCTCGGCCCTCGAATCGGCGTTTCGGGCCGCTGGCTTCGTCTCTGTCACCTCCAATCGACTACGCACCGTACTTCCCTTCGAGTCTCAGCAGGAAGCCTGCCGCGCCGTATTCGAAGGAGGCCCGGTGGCGATGGCCTGGCGTACGTTCGATGTCAGCACCCGCGAGGCAGCCCGTGCAGAGTACCGGGAAGCGGTTGCCCCGTATGCAAACGGGCGTAAGGTTGCGATCCCCGGGGAGTTTGTGATCACCCACGGGTTCAAGCCCTCTCGATGAACGGTCTCGGCCCTGGAGGCCACAGGACAGCATCGGTCGAACCAGACGCGTCTCTCAGCAGAATCACAAGGAAGGCTGTTCGTTCTGGAGCATGGAGGTGCGTTGATCCTGCGAAGCAACGTCGAGGGGGCATATTACACAGATTTGGCGCTCCCGCAGTACCCGCCTCGGCCTGTCGGTTTATTTCCACCCATAACTTGGCAAGAATGGGTATGCTTGGCGACCCGTTCAACCCGCTCTCCGCTGAGGCATCTCGCGGCGGCTGATATATAATCGACAGACGGAACCGTATCTCAATACGACCCCGAGAGATTAGGCGTAGCCTTGTTCGTTTCTTCCGGCGCCCGCTCCGACGAAGAACGGGATGAGGCGGACGCCAGGGAGGGGGGCGACCCGTCCGAGGGCTGGAGCCGTCGTACGGAATCTTCCTGCTCACGGCTGCTCGTCCGCGGCTCCAGTGACGGGGGCCGGGGTGGATCGCTCGTCGCCGGTCGGATTGGGTGAGCGCTGTGGCGATCCGTTGGATGGATCGTGATTGGCATCCCCGGCCCGGTTTGCCGTATCGTCTCGCCGTGCTGCCGAGCGCTGGAAGAGGCGGGTAAAGCTACTGCCCTGGTGTACAAGCGCGATCAGGCCCGCAATCGTGTAAAAAACGAGCTGCGCGGCATGCGTCAGAACGGCGTACGACGCCGATGCCCCTTCCGGTACGTCGTAGAGGAGGATGAGAGCCTGGATGGTCACGTAATGGTACGACCCGATGCCGCCGGGGGAGGGGACGAGAAGCCCGAGCGAACCGATCGCCATCAGGATCCAGGCGTCGACCAGACCGATGTCGTAGGGCACCGTCAGATCCAGCATGCGAAATGGTACGTACGCCATCAGTAGGTATCCGCCCCACATGCCCACGGTGCTGATAACGATCGACCAGCGACGCGGGCTCCGGCCCAGTGTCATGAAGCCCTCCTTGAAGGAGACGAGCGCGGGTTGTAGCGTGCTCGTCCACATCTGTCGGAGGGCGGACTGCTCGTTCTGAAACATGCGCCAGATGCCGGCAGTGATGCCCACCACCACGGCGATGCCCGCTGCCGTCCAGAGCACGATCGACGTACCGGGGAGAGCCTCGACGCGCGAAACGACCGGCTCCACGAACGTCTTTCGAACGATCGGCAACCGGTCCACCAGCAGAATACCGGAGCTCAGTATGGCGAACGCAAGGACGGCGGTGTCGAAGACGCGCTCGACGACCACGGTGCCGAAGACCGCACTGAAGCGATAGCGTGACTGCGTGGACATGTTGGCCGTCCGAGCCACTTCCCCCATGCGCGGCGCAGCATAGTTCACCATGTAACCGATCATGACGGACGCAAAGGCATCCGTCAGCCGCGACGCTGGCGGTTCGCCCTCTTCATCTGCCCGTGTGCGATCCGCCGGCAGGGCTTCCAGCAGTAGATGCCATCGCCATGCCCGCATCCAGTTCGCGCCGATCACCAGCAGCACAAGCACCGGCACCCAGCGGTAGTCCGCCTGTCGAAAGGCCCGCGTGATGGTGTCCACGTCGATCCCGCGGAACGCGAGATACAGGAGCCCGGCGGCAAGTAAGAAACTGCCGACCTGAAACAGGCGGCGACGAAGACGACGCGTCACGAAGGAAAGTGTGCTGGCGATGAGTGCGGCGAGCGAGGCAGGGCCGGCGTCAGGTTACGACGACCGGAGGTCGACGATTTCGACGTCTTCCGGCGGGTCGAACCGAAACGTTGTGTCGGAGAGACCGGGATTGACGCTGATGTCGCGGAGGCGGATCGTGATCACGCTGCCATTGGCATCCCGAACACGAAGACGTTCGATGATCCGAGATACGGGATTGACCCACAGTCGGACATGATCAAACGACGCCTCGGGTACCGAAGGTTTCAGGTCGAGCACCGTAAAGGCGGTGCCGGCGACCGTGGTGTCGCGAGATGTGTCGACCGCGTAGCGTGCCGCATAGTCCGTGAAGAACGTCTGCGGTGTGAGATCGCTCCCATCATCTGAGGCGCGGTTAATGATCACCTGCTTTTGAGCCGGGGAGTAGATCCAGGTGGTCGATCCGTCGGTCACGAATGTTTGCTGATCGGTTTCGACGCGATACCGGGCGCCGGCCAGGTAAAGAGTCCCCTCCGTGCGCCGGGCCGAAGCGAATTCGGACTCTACGGTCTGAACGAACCGGGACTGAATGCCGTCGATGGATTCGTACCGGGCCTGCACTTCTTCGAGAAGGTCGGCTCCGGACTGTGCGAGCGCCGGGCCGGTGGTGCCGACGGCAAGGAGGATCAGCGCAAGAATGATGGAAACCAGGTTGCGCATGGTGGTCGGGGGAAGCAGAGGAGGAGCGGCGGACATGTGTTCGCGAGAGCCGCACATCGCGGCTGCACCGTAACGCGTTTCAGCGGATGAGGACCCGATATTCACTTAACTGCTGGCGAGAGGAACGGTCTCCACTACCTCGTGTCGCGCGCCATCGGGGCCACGACGACTCCTGTAGAGCGTCAGGCTGCGAACAGTGACGGCGGGCAGGTGGACGCTCGACGCTTCGCGGAGCGCATGATGCACGGCCTCGGGGTCGGCATCTCGAATGCGGCCGATCGTGACGTGGGGGCGAAACGCGTTGTCCGCCTCGTCGAGTCCGGCATCTTCGAGGGCCTCCGACACCTCTGCGTAGAGAGCCGAGAGCGACCGTGTTTGCTCGGATCCGCACATGACCACACGCGGCGAGAGCCGGGAGGGAAGGACGCCAAGGCCGAACGGCTCGATGTGCGCCGCAGCGGCGTCGACGGATGTGAGAGCATCCCGATACGCATCTGCCTCCGTTTCGCTGGACTCCCCGATGAACCGGATCGTCAGGTGGTAGGTATCCGGCGTAGACCAGCGCAC
>NZ_DAXETW010000105.1:0-12491 GCF_051155795.1 Longibacter sp. | reverse complement strand
AAGTCCCACTCGTCCATCTCACCGACTACGTACCAGTAAACTCTCCTGAGCTGTGCTGGTGGTGCAACTCCCCCCATCGTTTCCTGCCATTGACCTACAGCCTGCTCGAATATGTATCGGTAAAAAACTTCATAGTCATCAACCTTCACGTTCATGCCACGGAGAGATCCGTAAAGGTTAGAGCCGTCTACAAAGACTGCAAATCGACGCATAGTGGAGGGCAAAGAGCTAGTGTGTATAACATATCTTCGACAGACTCACGCTGCGTTACATCACGCACTGAGTCTGCATACGATGAACATGGATTTCGCAGAAGTGCGCGCGAGTCATAAGGATACGTACGTGGTTGGCAGGCAGAATAGCAACTCGCCTGCACGTTAAGCACGAAAACCTCTTGCAATGAAGTTGCGGTTCCGGCCAGACATGTGTCTTTAAGGATGCAACGCCTCGAAGGCAGATACACATTGAGACGTTGACCGACCGTTGGCCGACCAACAAACCTCCGCCATGTCACCCACCGAGCCGACCGACACCCCAAAACTTCTCGATCAGGTCCGGACTGTGTGCCGACGCAAAGGCTACAGCTATCGGACCGAGAAAACCTACATCGGATGGATCACCCGGTACGTCCGCTTCCACGGAACGCGACACCCGAAATCCTTCGATGAAACGCACGTACGCGCCTACCTCTCCTACCTGGCAACGAAGCGCCGCGTGGCCGCCGCAACCCAAAACCAGGCGCTCAACGCGCTTCTGTTTCTGCACCGCTCTGTCCTTGGCGCCGACTGGGATTTCGTGGATGGCTTTGTCCGGGCAAAGAAGCCGAAACGCCTCCCCGTCGTCCTTACACCAGACGAAGTTGCACTGCTTCTCACGTCGATGGAAGGCACCAACCGTCTCGTGGCGTCCCTTCTATACGGGGCCGGCCTCCGCCTCTCCGAAGCGCTCCGGCTGCGTGTGAAAGACCTTGATCCGGACTCCGGGCAGATTACGGTCCGGCAGGGCAAAGGGAAAAAGGATCGCCGCACCATCTTCCCCGAATCCCTCGAAACAGCCATCGATCGACAACTCCGTAAGTCACACGTCTTGTGGAAAGAGGACGTGGAAGCGGGCTTTGGAGGCGTGTCGATGCCGACGGCCCTCACGCGGAAGTACCCCAACGCATCAGTAGAATGGGGCTGGCAATACCTCTTCCCGTCTCGCAACCGGTCAATGGATCCACGAAGCGGGCACATACGACGGCATCACCGGTCCCCGTCGGCCGTTCAGCGCGCTGTCAAGAAAGCGGTTCGGGCCGCGGACATTGCCAAGCCTGCAAGCTGCCACACCCTCCGCCACTCGTTCGCGACACACTTACTGGACCGCGGAACCGACATCCGGACCGTGCAGGAGTTACTCGGCCACCAGGACGTGCGCACAACGCAAATCTACACCCATGTCCTGCGCAACGGACACGCCGGTACGCGAAGCCCCCTTTCAGTCCTCAACCTCCACCGATGAGAGAAACGTGGATACAAACGTGCCTGCCATCCACAATCCACAATCCAAAACCCACAATTCTCCCCTACCGCTCCGCCTTCAGCGCCACCAGCAGGTGCGGTCCCAGCTCCAGCGTATCGCCCGGGGCAAAGGGCCCGTCGGCGTCCACCATCTCCGCCAGCTCCGGAACGAGCGTCCATGACTGGCAGGTCTTGTCGTCGAGCTCGTTCGTCTCCTCCGGAAGCGTGAAGGCAATCGGCTCGTTGCCCTGATTCATGAGAACGAGGAAACTCTCGTCCTTGAGGCGCTCACCGCGGGCGTCGATGTCTGGCAGCTCCCCCCGGAGAAGGAAGCCGAACCCGCGGAGGTCGTCGTCGGACCAGTCGTCGTGCTCCATCCGACGCCCGGCAGGGTGCCACCATAGAACGTCCCCGGTCCCCTCATCCGTGTCCGCAGCCGACAGGAAGTGGCGCCGCCGAAAGCTCGGGTGCTCGCGGCGAAACCGCGTGAGCTGCTTCACGAAGTCGAGAAATTCCTCCTCGCGCTCATCAAGGTCCCAGTCGTACCAGGTGATCTCGTTGTCCTGGCAGTAGGGATTGTTGTTGCCGCGGCGGGTGTGGGAGAGTTCGTCCCCGCCGAGGATCATCGGCACGCCCTGGCTCAGTAGCAGCGTCGCCATCAGACTGCGCTTGCGTCGCTCCCGGCATTCGATCACCGTCGGCGAGTTGCTCGGCCCTTCCTTGCCGCAATTGGTCGACAGGTTGTGGTCGTGCCCGTCGCGGTTGCCCTCTTTGTTGGCCTGGTTGTGCTTGCGCTCGTAGCTGACGAGATCCTGCATCGTGAACCCGTCGTGCGCGGTGACAAAATTGATCGAGGCAAACGGGCGCCGGCCGCTGCGCTCGTACAGATCACTCGAGCCGGCCATCCGCGTCGCCATCTCGCCGCTCAGGCCCGTGTCGCCCTTCCAGTAACCGCGGACGGTGTCGCGATAGCGCCCGTTCCATTCGGCCCACTGCCACGGAAAGCCGCCGACCTGATAGCCGCCCGGCCCGACATCCCAGGGCTCGGCAATGAGCTTGACCTGCGACAGCACCGGGTCCTGCTGGATGATCTTAAAGAACGGTGCCAGCATGTTGATGTCGTACAGCTCTCGTGCCAGCGTCGACGCCAGGTCGAACCGGAACCCGTCGACGTGCATCTCTTCGACCCAGTATCGCAGGCTGTCCATGATGAGCTGCAGCACGTAGGAGTCGCCCGGATCGAGCGTGTTGCCGGTCCCGGTGTAGTCCATGTAGTACCGGCTGTCATCGGGGTGCAGCTTGTAGTACGTCTGGTTGTCGATGCCTCGGAGGGACAGCGTGGGGCCGAGGTGACTGCCCTCACACGTATGGTTATATACGACGTCGATGATGACCTCCAGCCCGGCATCGTGAAGCGACCGGACCATCATCTTGAAGTCGCGCACCGCCGTGACCGGCCCGTTGCTGGAGTACTCCGGCTCCGGCGCAAAGTACGCCAGCGTATTGTAGCCCCAGTAATTGCGCAGGCCTTTTTCCAGTAGGAAACGGTCTTGCAGCTTGGCGTGAACCGGCAGAAGCTGTACGGTCGTCACGCCGAGGTCCTTGAAGTGGTCGATGATGGGCTCGGACGCGATGCCGAGGTACGTCCCGCGCATGGACTCCGGCACGTCGGGGTGCCGGCGGGTGAGGCCCTTGACGTGCGTTTCGTAGATCAAGGTGTCCTTCCACGGGATGGCCGGGGACCGATCATTTCCCCAGGCGAAGGTCTCTTCTACGACGGCTCCGAGCGGGGCGTACGCGGCGCTGTCGCGGTCGTCAAACGACAGGTCCGCCTTGTCGCTGCCGATGTGGTAGCCGAACAGGCTGTCGTCCCAGCGCAGGGGTCGGCCGATGGCTTTAGCGTACGGGTCCAGCAGCACCTTATTCGGATTAAACCGGTGACCGCTGGCCGGGTCGTACGGTCCGTACACGCGGTAGCCGTACAGCTGCCCGGGCCGCAGATTCGTCACGTAACCGTGCCAGATCGGCCCGGTCCGCTCCGGCAGGTCGAACGTCACGGCCGGCTCGCGGTCGTCGGCGTGATCGAACAGCAGCAACTCGACGCGGTCCGCGTTGGCACTGTGCAACGCGAAGTTGACGCCGATCCCATCCCAGGTCGCACCACGGGGATACGGAGAACCCGGGCGAATCTTCAGTCCCTGGTGCTCGTGGCCCGGTGCCGGTCGGCGGCCGGACGGGTGCTGGCGAACGGGGGAGGCGCCGCGAAAGCCGTCGCCGGACGAGCCGGGGACGTAGGATCCGGGGTCCTGAGGTCGGGTCTCGGCGGACTCGCCGGATAGATCGGTTCGAGAATCCACAGTCGGAAACGTCATGGAAGAATTGCGGTCGCTGGGGGCGTCGTGCCGGCACGGGCTGTCAGGCGAAACGGACCCGATACCGCGCAAAACCGATTCGACCGGAGGACGTACCCCGCACGCATCGTTACGAACGACGGATACACTACAGTGGGCAACAACCGGTCCAGATTCACCCGTGAACAATCAGACAGGGTCGTACGACGCTACTACGGGCATTGATCACACAAAATGCCCAAACCCAGCAATCGAATGTCTGCATTGACGTTGGGAAACACAACCAGAAGCCTGCCGGACACGCCTCCGATCTGTGGAATTCATGTGACGGTATGATGGGCCGTCGACCGGGGTCGCACATCACAGTCTTTGCCCACCAGGGTACCGTCATTCGTCGGAGCCGGCAGACGTAATATGCAAAGGCGCGCTGTGGGGCGGGGGAGAATCTAACCAAAGCGACGCGGCAGGATTGGCGCATCGACGCCCGACCTCTCCCCGTGCCGTCCCATCACCCGGGGCGCGTCGGCAGCGGCGTTCCGGGATGTATCGACCACCCGGTAGCGTCGCGCGAAAGGCCTGCCCTACCCCGATACGGGATGTCTGGCGCCCGAGATTGTCATCCTGCTGTAAAGACGCCCGCCTGCCTTTCTGCCGTGCCTGCCAGTTGGTATCTTCCAACCCGTTGCTCCCGATCGGCCCCGGCCGGTCCGTCGAACCTCTCTCGTCCCACAGCCGATTCACGACCCATGACGCCAACGCCTTCCACGTCCTCAACGGCCGCCGACGCTGCCGTGACCGGCACACCCCGCCCCGACGATCCACCTGCCGGGACGACGGCCCCCGACGGATCAACGCTCCCAAAGAAGTGGTCGCGCATCATGATCCCCTTCGTTCGCCCGTCCATCGAGGGGGGCGTATGGCCGATCAAACGCGCCGTGGGGGAAACCGTCGACGTTCGCGCCGGCGTGGTCGTGGACAGCCACGATGCGCTTGCCGTGGAACTCGTCGTCACCGGCCCGGACGGCACGACATCCGTCCATGCGATGACGCCCGAGGAAAACGATGAGTTCAGCGGTCGCTTCGAGGTGGAGCACCTCGGGCGCTACGCCTACACCGTCCGCGCCTGGCTCGACCGGTTTGCAACGTGGCAGGACCAGTTCCGGCGCCGCGTGGCCGGTGGCGAGCCGAAGGAAGAGCTGAAGAGCGAGTTGCAAGCAGGCGTCGACATCGTGCGCGCCGCGCAGAAGAATGCGTCCGGGGCGGACGCCAAGAAGCTACTGGCAGACCTGGAGGCCTTCGAGGCGGGTGACGAGGAGGCCGCCCTCGGAGAGGGCATCGCCGCCCGCGTTCGGCGCAATGCCCCGCACGACATGATGGTTGAAAGCCGGACGTACGAGGTCATTGTGGACCCGGAGGTCGCCCGTTCCGGCGCATGGTACGAGTTCTTCCCGCGCTCCACGCGCGACGACGGGGAGCACGGCACGCTGGACGATGCCGCCGAACGACTCGAAGGCATTCGCGACATGGGCTTCGATGTTGTGTACCTCCCTCCCGTTCACCCGATCGGCATTCAGCACCGGAAGGGAAAAGACAACGCCCCGACAGCCGGGCCGGACGACCCGGGAAGTCCCTGGGCCATCGGCGGGCCGCTGGACGATGGCACCATGGGGGGCCATAAAAGCGTCCACCCGGACCTTGGCGGTCTCGACGCGTTCGACCGCTTCGTCAAGCGAGCGGAAGAGCTCGGGCTGAAGGTCGCCATCGACATCGCTTTTCAAACCTCTCCGGATCACCCCTACGTGGAGGAGCATCCGGAGTGGTTTTACCACCGGCCGGACGGGAGCATCCGGTATGCGGAGAACCCGCCGAAGAAGTACCAGGACGTGTATCCGATTAACTTCGAGAACGAGGACTGGCCCGCGCTCTGGCAGGAACTCAAGAGCGTGTTCGAGTTCTGGATCGAACGGGGCGTCACCATCTTCCGCGTCGACAACCCTCACACGAAGCCGTTCGCCTTCTGGGAGTGGTGCCTGGCGGAGCTGCGGGAGGATACGCCGGAGCTGATCGTTCTGTCGGAAGCCTTCACGAAGCCGAAAACGATGTACGGCCTCGCCAAACTCGGCTTTAACAACAGCTACACCTACTTCACCTGGCGGAATACGAAAGACGAGCTGACCGGCTACGCGAAGGAGCTCTTCCACACGGACGTGGCGGAGTACTTTCGACCGAACTTCTGGCCGAACACGCCGGACATTCTCCACGACTTCCTCGTCCACGGCGGCCGCGCCGCACACAAGCTGCGCTTCGTTCTCGCCGCGACGCTGTCAAGCGCCTATGGCGTCTACGGACCGCCCTACGAACATGTCTTCAACCATCAGCACCCGGACCGCGAGGAGTACTCCCGAAATGAAAAGTACGAGATCCGGAGCTGGAACTGGAAGGACCCGAACTCGCTCCAGGACTTCATGGGTCGGGTGAATGAGATCCGCAACACCAATCCGGCGCTTCAGCAGATGCGATCGATCCGGTTCCACGAAACGAAGAACGACAACCTGATCGCGTACAGCAAGCAGGACGGTGACAACCGAATCCTCGTGGTGGTCAACCTCGACCCGCACAACGCGCAGGAGGGACAATTGGACGTGGACAACGGCGCCCTGGGTCTACCACACGATCAGGCGTTCACAGCGAACGACCTGCTCAACGGCAACCGGTATACCTGGCGCGGTCAGCACCACTACATCCGCCTCTCCCCGGACGCCCCGGCACACATCTTCCGCCTGGAGCACGACGGGCAGCAGCACGAGGTCTTCGAGCGCCCCGTCCACGACTGACAGGCTCCACCCCGGTCTCACGCCTCACTTCCCCGTCGCCTCGCCCTCCCCGGTGGGGCGGCGTCGTTTGTTCAGCGTTCAGGGTTCAACGTTCCGGGTTCCGTGTTTCGTCATCCCCAATCCCCAATCCCCATTCCTCAATACCCAGTCCCCATTCCTCAATCGCGAATCCCCAACGACTCAACGCCTGAACGTGCCAACGCAAAACGCCTGGAAACGCTTCTCTTCACCGTCTTCCAACTCTTCGGAATCGGGCGTTAGAAAACTGTTTCCTGAGAGTACCGTTAGGACGTATTGTCTGTCGGGTGTGTCTGTGCCCGCGCCCCGCTCCGCTTTCGTCAACTAAACTCGATGTGCATGTCCGACGCGTTCCTGAATGATCCGCTCTGGTACAAAGATGCCGTCATATACGAGCTGCACGTTCGCTCGTTTTATGATTCTAACAATGACGGATTCGGAGACTTTCAGGGAATGCGGGAAAAGCTGCCCTACCTCGAGTCGCTGGGTGTAAACACGCTCTGGCTGCTGCCCTTCCTGGAGAGTCCCCTCAAAGACGACGGGTACGACACCGCCGATTACTTCAAGGTGCTGCCGGTCCACGGCGACCTGGACGACTTTCAGGCCTTTCTCGACGAGGCCCATGCCCGCGGCATGCGGGTCATCACGGAACTGGTCTTGAACCACACCTCCGACCAGCACCCGTGGTTTCAGGAAGCCCGGGACCCGGAGTCCGACAAACACGACTGGTACGTCTGGAACGAGACCGACGACAAGTACGAGGACGTGCGGATCATCTTTACGGACACGGAGGTGTCGAACTGGACCTGGGACCAGAAGGCGAAGAAGTACTACTGGCACCGCTTCTTTTCGCATCAGCCGGACCTCAACTACGACAATCCGGAGGTCCGCGAGAAGATGAAAGAGGTCATGTTCTTCTGGCTCGACATGGGTGTCGACGGACTCCGGCTGGATGCCGTCCCGTACCTCTTTGAGCGAGAGGGCACGAACAGTGAGAACCTCCCGGAAACGATCGACTACATCAAATCCCTGCGGGCTGCGGTCGAAGAGCGCTACGGACCGGGCAAGGTCCTCCTCGCCGAGGCGAATCAGTGGCCGGAAGACACACTCCCGTACTTCGGCGGAGAGTCCGTTGATAACGGCGAAGATCATGCCTCCAACGGGCACTCGGGCCACACACCGAAAGCCGAGTCCGCCGAGGGTGCCGAGAACCGGTCTACAGGTCCATCGTCCCCTCCCTCTACTGGCCGTTCACATTCGGACCGGTCAAGCAGGAAGTCCACAGGCGTGCAGATGGCATTCAACTTCCCCATCATGCCGCGGATGTACATGGCGCTGCGACGGGAGAACCGCCGTCCTCTCGTGGAGATGATGGAGCTCACGAAGGACATCCCGGACGACGCGCAGTGGGCGATTTTCCTCCGCAACCACGACGAGCTCACTCTCGAAATGGTGACGGACGAGGAGCGGGACTACATGTACCATGAGTACGCAGCAGACGGGCGATTCCGGATCAACGTCGGGATTCGCCGCCGCCTTGCCCCCCTCCTGGGCGGGGAGCGGCGACGCATCGAGCTGATGAACGCTCTGCTGTTCTCGCTGGACGGTAGCCCCGTCATCTACTACGGCGATGAAATCGGCATGGGCGACGATCCCTTCCTGGGCGACCGGAACGGCGTCCGGACCCCGATGCAGTGGAGCGCGGATAAGAATGGCGGTTTCTCCCGGGCCGAGCACCCGCGCCTCTTCCTGCCCCCGATCAACCGCGGTCGGTACAGCTACGAGGTCGTCAACGTGGAGGATGCGATGAACGACCCCCACTCCCTGCTGCACTTCACGCGTCGACTGATCACCCTGCGCCAGCAGCACAAAAAGGTGTTCGGGCGGGGTTCGCTGGACCTCGTGCCGCTCGACAACCATAGCGTGCTGGCCTTCGTCCGGGAGTATGAGGGGAAGCAGATCCTCGTCATCGCGAACCTGTCTCGCTTCGCCCAGGCGGTTCAGGTTCCCGAAGACGTCGGTCTCGGCGGTCTCGCCCCGGTCGAACTCTTCAGCCAGGCCCCCTTCCCCGCCATTTCATCCGACGAGCCGCATCCTCTTACGATCGGTCCGCACGGGTTCTACTGGTTTAAGCTGGAGCCGGAGGAAGAGGTGGATCGACGCCACGAATCGGAGCGCGTGTTGCACCTGTCCGAGCGCGGACCCAACGGGTCGCCGCTCCCGGTTCTGACCGTGGCAGAGGGGCTTCAGAACCTGCTGGTACCGACGATGGCGAAGTACACGGGGCCGGAGGCGCTTTCGCACATCCTGCCGGACTTCATCGCGAAGCAGCGCTGGTTCGGCGCGAAAGGTCGCCCCATCGACGATGTCAAAATCGAGGATGCGGTGCGGTTGTCGTCAGACCCGACCACCTACCTGTCCATCGTGTCGGTTCAACAGGGAGAGGACGAAGAGCTGTACACGCTGCCCCTGGCGGTCGCGAACGGCGACCGGGCGGAGAAGGTGCTATCCCAACGGCCGGAAGCGGCCCTGGCCTGGATTGACATCGAGTCAACGGAGGAAGACACCAATCGGAAACTCGTCTACGACGCCACAGCACAGTCCGACTTCTGGTCGACACTCTTCCGCTGGTGGCAAGACGGAGGCCGCAACCGTTCACTGAGAGGGCTGTATGTCGCGGAATCATCTGCCGACGCCTCAAACGTGGATGCAGACGCCGTTCGCCTGCTAACCGGCGAACAGAGCAACACGTCGGCCGTGATCGACGGTACCTACTTCCTGAAGCTGTATCGCCGGCTCGAGCGCGGAACCAACCCGGAGAAGGAACTGCTACAACACCTCACCGACACCGGCTTCCGATTCGCCCCGGACCTGCATGGAACCATCGACGTGAAGCGCAACCACTCGCGCTACACAATCGGCATCGTGCAGGAGGCGCTCCCGGTCGAAACCGACGGGTGGAGTCATGCCCTGCAGGCAACGCGCCGCTTCCTCGATCGCGTGCAGGACGCCCCGCTCCCCGCTGAGGCCGGCAACGCTGAGCAGGCAGGGCAGTATGGCCCGACGCACGGCGTCAATGCTCCGGTCTGGCTGGAAGATGTGGCCCCCGAAATGATTCAGCTCACGCACGTCCTCGGTGTGCGGACCGCAGAAATGCACCGCGCTCTCTCCGAGGCGGACGCACCGGACCTTTCCCCCCTTGCTGCGGATGAATCTGCGGGCGACGCCCTCCATGATCGCATCGGGAACGAACTGGACGACACACGGGCGCTGATCGAAGCAGCAGGCACCCGGAGCGACTCGACCATTTCTCCGGACGACGTGCCGGGCGCAGACGCCTGGCAGCGAGCGGAAGAGCGGCTCGATCGGCTCGCGGGGACGGGGGCGGACCACGATCGCATCCGCATCCACGGCGATTACCACCTCGGTCAGGTGCTCCGCGCCGACGGTGATTTCTTCATCCTCGACTTCGAAGGAGAACCCGTCCGCTCCCTATCCGAACGACGACGGCGCGAGAATGCCCTTCGCGACGTTGCCGGCATGCTCCGCTCGATCGAGTACGCCGTGCTCGCCGCATGGCAGGATCACACCGGCACCGAAACGGATCAGGCCGGCTGGGTTGACGCTCTCATTCGCTGGGCCGACATTACATTCCTGAACGCGTACGGGGATACCGCCGGCGACGCCTCCTTTCTTCAGCCGACGGATACCCGCTACGAGTTTCTCTGGGCCTACCTGTTCGATAAAGCCATCTACGAAGTCCGATACGAAATTAATCACCGCCCTTCCTGGGCCTGGCTCCCCCTCCGCGGTCTGCGTCGCCTCCTGAACGATCGCCACATCGTACCGCCGGAACCGGTCGAGTAGCCGCGTGCCCGATTGCGCCCGTCTCCCGCATCCTTTCCCATTCAGATACGCCACATGCCCCGCTTAACGGACGACGATTTCTACTTCTGGAACGAAGGGAAGCATTTCACGAGCTACGAGCGCCTCGGCGCGCATCCGGATGAAAGCGGCACCTGGTTCACGGTCTGGGCCCCGAACGCCCACCAGGTTTCCGTCATGGGCGACTTCAACGACTGGAGTGCCGGCAAGTCGAAGCTGGACCGACGGAAAGGCGGACTCTGGGAAGGGTACGTGCGGGGAGCCGCCCCGGAGGATCGGTATAAGTACCGGATCGAGGCGAACTACGAAGAGCTCGACCGGACCGACCCCTACGCCTTTCGGATGGAGGCGCCCGCGGAGAACACCTATCAGGGCCTCTCCTCGATCGTCACGGACCTGGACGACTTCGACTGGTCCGACGACGAATGGATGAACCGGCGGAAAGGCCCGAGCGGCCTGAAGGAGCCGCTGTCCATATACGAGGTGCACCTCGGCTCGTGGCGGCATGAGGAGCGCGGGGAAAGCCTCTCCTATCGCGAGATCGCCGAACCGCTCGCAGATCACGTCGAGGAGTGCGGCTTCACGCACGTCGAGTTCCTCCCGCTCGCGGAGCACCCGTACTACGGCTCCTGGGGCTACCAGATCGTGGGCTACTACGCTCCGACGTTCCGGTACGGCTCCCCGCAGGATTTGATGTACCTGATCAACTACCTGCACAATCGGGGCATCGGCGTCATCATGGACTGGGTCCCGGGGCACTTCGCCACCGACCCGCAGGGGCTCGCGTTCTTCGACGGCTCGCATCTCTTCGAGTATGAAGACCCACTCATGCGGTCCCACCCGGACTGGGGGACACGCGTCTTCGACTTCGGGAAGGCGGGCGTGCGCAACTTCCTGATCTCGAACGCCCTCTTCTGGCTCGATCGCTACCACGTGGACGGGCTGCGCGTCGACGCCGTGGCGTCCATGCTGTATCGCGACTACTCGCGCGAGGGCGAGTGGAGCCCGAACGCGTACGGCGGACGCGAGAACCTGGAGGCGATCGAGCTCCTCCAGGACACGAACAAGCGCGTCTACAAGCAATTCCCGGAGGCGCTCATGCTCGCAGAGGAGTCGACGGCCTGGCCCGGCGTCTCGAAACCGGTCGATACCGGCGGCCTGGGCTTTCTCTACAAGTGGAATATGGGCTGGATGCACGACACGCTCGACTACATCGGTAACGACCCGGTTCACCGCCAGTATCACCACGGCGAGCTCACCTGGACGCTGTCGTGGGCCTTCTCGGAGAACTACACGCTCCCGCTGTCTCACGACGAGGTCGTGCACGGCAAGCAATCACTCTGGAGCAAGATGCCGGGCGACGACTGGCAGAAAGCGGCGAACATGCGCCTTCTCTTCACGCACATGTTCGGCCACCCGGGCAAGAAACTCCTCTTCATGGGCGGCGAGTTCGGGCAGTACCACGAGTGGAATCACGACGAGTCGCTCGAATGGCACGTTGCCGAGAAAGACCTGCACCGCGGCATCCAGGCCTGGTTCTCGGATCTCAACAAGCTGTACAGGGACCACCCGGCGCTGTGGAATGACGAGAATGACGGCTTCGAGTGGATCTCCTACGACGACCGCGAGAACAGCGTCGTCGCGTACGTCCGGCGATACCAGGGACAGGAGCTCGTCTTCATCCTCAACTTCACGCCCGTCGTCCGCGAGAACTATCGCATCGGCGTGCCGGGAGGGGGCGTCTGGACCGAGCGGCTCAACAGCGATGCCAGCGTGTACGGCGGCGGCAACGTCGGCAATCAGGGGACGGTCCACGCCGAACCCGTAAGCGCCCACGGGCGAACGCACTCCATCCAGCTCAAGCTGCCCCCGCTCGCCGGCCTCGTCCTCGAACGCGGCACCGA
>NZ_DAXETW010000104.1:0-39052 GCF_051155795.1 Longibacter sp. | reverse complement strand
GGACCGTTAATCCGGATGCGCCGGGGCACCGCCTCTCGCACAAACCCCGGAGGCATGGTTTCAGCGGAGTCTGCCGGCGGAGACGCCTGCGGAAGCATGGGCCGGTCCGAACCGGTGCGCGAGGCGTCCGATGCACACCCGACGACCGTGAGAAGAAGCACCCCCAGCAAAAAGGTAGTCCCGGAAACGGACCAAGGGCGCGACGACATGCCTGCCGCAGGTTCGAATGTCGGGCCGGCGGTAGACGCGGTGTGAGCGGCGCGCGCGCCATGCACCAAACGATTCTTCCGGCGCCGAACGGACGTAAATGAGCGAATGGTCAACAGGGGAAGAGGGAAATGGATCGATAAAAGGCAAACGACATCGCAACGGGTCGCGCCCACTGCCGCGACATGACATCACGTGATGATTCGGAAAGGGGGCCGAGACGCAAGGCTCCGTTTCACGTCTATTTCTTGCGTAAAAGGGCTCTATCCGGAGCGGGTTCGGTTCATGTAAGCACCGCGCATCACAACCGGATCGTCCACGCGGCCTCGACCGGGCTAATCGGTCCTCGCTTTGGCACCGAATGCGCAACGGCGTGATCATCGTTCCCACGATACTTCGCGCACCCTCACATCTGCTCGATTCACCATGAAGAACGACAGTGGTGTTTCTCCGATCCCCGGCAGCCTGAAAGTGATCGCTGCCGCCGTGCTTGCTGCTCTCCTGCTCGTGGCGTGCTCCGGCGACAGCCTGCCGGTTCATGAGGATCTGAGCGCGGACCGGTTCCAGCTGGTCAACCAGGACTCTTCGCACGTCACGTTTCCGCAGGACTACGCCGGGGAAATCCTCGTCGTCGGGGCGGTCTATACCCAGTGCCCGGACGTATGCCCGCGGATTACAGGCAAGATGGACGAGGTGCGTCGTCGCCTGGACAGCCCGTCGGACGTCCGCTTCGTAACGCTCACCTTCGATCCCCGACGCGATACGCCCGCCCGACTCCATGCCTACCGGTCCGCGTTCGGTCTGGAAGATGCAAACTGGCCGTTCCTGACCGGTTCGCCGGACACAATCGACGCGCTCATGCAGCAGCTTCAGATCAAGAGTGAAGTCTCGTCCGGCGACACGACCGGCACGTACTTCATCGACCACACCGACCAGATCACGCTCGTGGACTCGCGCGGTCGCGTTCGATACCGCTACCACGGCAGCGGCACACCGCCGGAGTTGATCATCGAAGACATTCAGAAACTCCGCGGATAGGCCCTGCACGACGCGTTCCGTCCCCCGATTCCCACCGTTTATGTACGTCTCGACACGTCGCCTGATTACCGCACTTTCCCTGCTGACCGCCGTTGTCCTGTTTGCCTCGGGGTGCGGATCGGACGAGTCCTCGGAGTCGCAGCAACCAACATCGGCCGCGCCCACGACCCCGCAGCGCATGGATGTGCAGTCTCTCTGGATTCGCCCGGCTCCCGTCGGCGGCAACTCGGCGCTGTACATGAGGCTCGTCAACGGCACGGCGGCTCCGGACACGCTCGTTCGAGTGTCGATGTCCGAGGCGGACACTGTGGAAATCCACGAATCCTACCAGCGAGACGATGGAATGACGGGCATGCGCCCCATCGGCCCGCTCCCGGTAGCGCCGAAGTCGAACGTCGTCCTCGAACCGGGCGGCAAGCACGTCATGCTCCTGAATCTGAAGGAACCGCTGGTGTCAGACTCCACTGTGGCCGTCCGGTTGACCTTCGCCCGGGCGGGCATGCGCCGCGTTCAGGCGTCAATCCAGAACACGGCACCGTCCGGCAACTGATCCGCACGTCTTTTCTCATCGATCGGGAGCGGCCATGGACTGGTTTTTCGGCGGACTCGCATTCGGTTTTTTCGGCAGCGTGCACTGCATCGGTATGTGCGGGCCGCTTGCTCTGAGTCTTCCGGGCGCCACCGCGGCACGCGGCCGATATCTTGCCGAGCGCCTCCTCTACAATGTCGGCCGAGCCGTTACGTACACGACGCTGGGCGGGGCCATCGGTGCGCTGGGAGCGCTCGTTTCGCTGAGTGGCGTCCAGCAATGGATCTCGATCGGTATCGGGATGCTCATGATCCTCGGCGCGCTGGTGCCGTGGGTAAGCCGGCGTGTCAGCCGCCTGGAGCAGGTACCTGCCCGCTTCCTCGGCCGCGTCATGAAGCCGATCCAGTCGCTTTACCGCCGCGGCGGCTTCGGCGCCATGCTGGTCGTCGGGTTGCTTAATGGTCTTCTCCCCTGCGGCTTCGTCTACGCCGCGCTCGCGACGTCTGTCACGGCGGGCTCGATCTACACCAGCATGACGTTCATGGCCGCCTTCGGACTCGGAACGATTCCAGCGATGTTTGCCGTGAGCATGATGGGGCGACTGGCAAGTGCCACGTGGCGCGTCCGGCTCCAGAAGCTGGTACCGATCGGGCTCGTGATTGTGGGCACGCTCCTCGTGCTCCGCGGCCTGTCGCTCGGCACCCTGCTCAGCCCGGACCTGAAGGAAGCGATGTTCTCTCCTGGCACATGCCGCTTCCTTCCGTTCGTGGATCCGGCATAAATCGAACGTCCCCTTCCGGCCTCCGATCTACCATGCTTTCGGTTTCCTTACGCTTCGCCCTCATCGCTCTTCTCCTGGCGCTGCCCACTACGTTCGGAAGCGGGTGCCAGTCCGAAGAGGCCCCGCGGGAGGTAACACGCTATGAAGACGTGCGCGGCCGATTCATGGGCACGGCGAGCGGCGGACGCGACGTCGTTATTCACCACGAAGCCATCCCCGGCGTGATGCCGGCCATGGTGATGTCGCTGCCGGTTGCTCGCACTGATGAAGCCGACGCCATCGACATCGACCAGCCCGTCCGGTTCGACCTGATCGTTGAAGGTAGCGAGATCCGGGTAGAGGGCCTGACCGCGCTGCCAGACACGACGACCCTGGATCTGCCTGCGCCGTCCGATGCCGACACGACCCATGCGGATGCGTCAACATCTGCCTGAGCGAGCCGCTGCGTTCCAGCCGTTTACCCGATCGCTCCGCTGTAGATGTACCAGCCGAGGCCGATGGTAAACGCGAAACATCCCCAGATGCCGTGCTCAATCGAGACCTGGAGCGTAGATCCAGTTCGTGAATAGGTTCGGGCGAACCAGACCCCGCTCGCGGCCGTCATGAGCGGGGCCACCCAGTTGGCAAAGATGATGTGAGCCAGGCCGAAGGCCGCACCGCTCGCCACGATCTTCGACCAGTTACGGGGGAAGAGAGCGTCGTAGCGGTGAAACAGGAAGGCGCGGAAGATGACCTCCTGCGGATAAACGGACACGAAGGGGTAGGTCACCATGATCGCGATCCAGACCTTCGGATACGCTTGCGGAAAGGTGAGCAGCAGATCCGGCCGAATCACGCCAAGGGCAACCACGACGACGGCCGCTCCCGGGATGAAATAGCCGATCGCGCGCACGACCCGCCGCTTGAATCGACTGCGGTTCCATAAGCGAGACCGGTCGAAGGCTTGATCATGCCACAGAATGGCGA
The DNA here is from genome assembly GCF_051155795.1 of Longibacter sp. Lineage (NCBI taxonomy): Bacteria > Pseudomonadati > Rhodothermota > Rhodothermia > Rhodothermales > Salisaetaceae > Longibacter > Longibacter sp. Next base: position 35,531 of record NZ_DAXETW010000104.1, on the reverse strand, counting down.
CACAGAATGCAGCGAGGAGCAGCAGCGTCGGCACGATCATGCCTTCGAGGGTGTGCCGCTGGGTGAAGAGAAGCACCGGTAACCCAGCGAAGAGTGCCAGAAACTCGATGATAAGATACAGGCGGCTGTTCGATTCCGGCACGAGCGGCGCGGCATCAAACCATCGCTGTGTCGCACCGGAACTCGACATCGACGGATCGGCAAGGGCGTGGCGATCAGGCATGCGCAAAGAATCCTCCGTCCTGGATGAAATAAGAAACCGACGAGGAAGCAATACATCCTCCACGGTTCGTACATAAAGGAATACGATCCAGGCTGCCGATGTGTGTCTCCTTAGATAACATCGTTGCATCTAGAACGATCGATTGGTCTGGGTCAGACGTGTTCAATCATGCACGCCGCCGGCTCAGCCGGGCCCCTCCTTCTGCCCAACGGTCTCTGCAGCGAAAGACTCTGGGATGCGTTCATACCCGAGCTCAGTCGACCGTACCGTGGAATACCGTAGCACGCAATGACGAGATGAAGTTTCGCCGCGGGGGCAGGAAAGTTGGGTCGACCCGAGCAAAGAAAAACGCTCAGACCCGGACGAGTCTGAGCGTTTGGTATGCGGAAATAAAACGAAACCGCCCGCGGTTTGACGCCGCGAGGGAGACGTGCTACCTATAACAGTTTGATGGTACTGACCGGGCGTCCGAAGAGCTTCACGTCGGCATCGGTGCGTTCCGCCAGCGACGGCGTCCCACCCATGTCCCACATCACCGTAACGTAGTCCCACTGGCCATTCAGAAGGGCGGCGTAGCGAGCAGACGACGTTCCGTTCGGTGCGTCCAGTTCCTGCGGAAGGGCTCCCTGCGCGTCGACCAGTTCTATGACGGAATGGTGGTATGGCGTGACGAGGATGTATGCAAGCTCATTGGCGTCACATTCTTCCTTCAGCAGGCGCGGCGTAACCGTCTCCTGCAGCCCGGTCGGGCGCAGGCGCCGCGACTGCAGCCGGTAGACCGGCATCGTAATCCCGTCCGTCGACGCACCAAGCCCCTGTTCCTCTTTCCACTCCTCGATCGCGTGTTCGATCGGGAGAAGCCGGCGGTTGGTCAGATATCGGTTCTGGAGCGCCTTGCTCACGCGAGCCGGCTTCAGTCCCGTAGCTTCGCAGAACGCACGCTGGGTACCAAAGTGCTCGTCGATGAACGCCAGAATCTGGTTCCGGCGCTCCTTCAACTTTTCAATCGTTTCCGTCTGCACGGTCGTATTCAGGGACACGGCAGTCTCGCGGTTAGGAATAAAACAAGATCGGTCGCCCCGTTTCCTTATACCCCGGGCCTTAGCAACCAAAACGTACGAATCATCGTGACAAAAATCACGAATATGACCGAAGTGGAAATAACTTTCCATTCGGTGCAAGCACCCGTGATGCACGCAGGCCCGCTTCTTACAGCCGATAACACCGCACTGCAGCGACCCCACTGGCGGGAGCGTCGACACCCTGCCGCGGCGCCTGTTGTCAAGCGCCGGGCGGGGAGAACATCGACCGGATCCGCATCATGCTACGTATCGGGCGGGCCACTGGGGACGAGGCCTCCTGGGTCAGTCGGAGCGTTCCTAAGTGGAACGGGGACGTGTCCTCCGATCTGTATCGTACGTCGCAGCAAATCCCGATCCACGAAATCGCGCGGCGGATCTGCCGATCGAAACCGCTATCCTCATCGGTCGCAGCGGGGAAGATTCCGGGGGCTCCTGTCTGAGCGTGGGTATCTATGCTTTGCCGGTGTCATCTGGATGAAGCCAGCTGTTGCGATATTTGTATAGTTTATATGAACCAATCCGGTATTTGTTGAGAACCGGGTGCATTGTTGCCAGAGGCAGCGTCTCTGGGCGTTTCGGCCTAGTCGGGCGTATGTGGTGCACCACCTACCGCGGCCGCGATGCGTCGGGCGGTGACATCGAACGGTCGGAACGAGCAGTTCAGTTCAGTTCGTGCGCGCTCGTTGCTGTACATGAGCCGGCTCGTACTCGTTCGGACGTGGTCGCGTGTCAGAAGGGGCCGGGTCCGTGTCACGAATGAGACAGTTTCTGCAACGACGGCGGCGGTTTTCAGGAGCGCGGGTGGTAGCGTCCGCGAGGGAGGGGGTTCTCCGAAAGCGCGTGCCAGGCTCCCGATGATCTCCCGCCAGGAGAGATTTTCGCTACCAAGAAAGTAACGCCGCCCGGTTTCTCCCCGCTCCATGGCGTGTCGCATTCCCGCAGCGACGTCCCGAACATCGACCACGTTGCTACCGCCGGGCGGGACGGCCCGCGCCCAACCCGAGCGCACGGCATCCACGATCCGGCGCGTGCCGTGTCCCTTCCGGCCCGTTCCAAATATGAGTGACGGGTTGACGATCACGGCGTTGAGTCCCTCCGCAATTCCCCGGTGAACCTCCAGCTCGGACTCGTATTTCGACCGTGCGTACGCCGATCGCTGCTCGTCATCGTTCCATCGTGTCCGTTCGTCAATCGTTGTACCCTCGGCCGGCCGACCGAAGGCAGCCATGCTCGACGTGTGTACCAGGCGGTCCACCCCGCGCCGGTGCGCCGCATTCACGACGTTGCCGGTACCGTCCACATTGACCTCGTGGAGCGCGCGGCTCTCGCCCGGCCCGAACGCGACCCGCGCGGCCGCATGGTAGACGTTCGAGACCCCGTCCATGGCTTGAAGAAGGGACCGGGCATCGCGAAGATCACCGACGGCATGCTCCACGTCGTCGGCCAGCGGACCCAGGATCGATAGATCGGAGGACGACCGGCGAAAAATGCGGACCGGCACACCCGCCTTGACGAGCTGCCGGACCAGTTCGGAGCCGAGCAGTCCGGTAGCACCGGTGACAAGGGTACGGGAGGATGCGTCCATCAAGAATGGGGACCGCAGAGAGGCTGAAAGACACGCTGAACGAGACGAGCCGACGCGAGATCTTACTCTTCTCCGTCCGCCTCGATCTCGATAAGAAGGGCGTTCTTATCGACAGCGTCTCCGGCCGATGCGTGAATCGCGGCGACACGGCCCGACGACGGCGCCTTCAACTCATTCTCCATTTTCATCGCCTCAAGAACCAGAAGGCCCTCGTCGGCTTCCACGGCATCGCCCACAGCCACGCGCACGTCCAGCACCAGACCCGGCATGGGGGCGCGGACGTCTCCCCCGCCCGCTCCATCCTCTTCCAGGCCGAACTCTTCCATCAGAAGGGCCCGTTCGTCCTTCACCCGAACCGCCGTGCGCCGGCCGTCGATGGTGACGCGATAGGATCCGTCATCCGTGGGCTCAACGGACACCGGGACGCTTCGACCGTTGAGGATCAGAGACACGTAGCCCTTGCGGATCTTTCGGAACGAATACTCCGTCGGTTCGCCATCGATGAGAAGTTGACCGTCATCGAGCGTAACGTCGACAGCGCGATCGCCAACGAGAGCCTGGTACGTGCGGCTGGACATGAGAACAGAAGGAGTGAACGGGACAGGACCGACCGGGTGCAAATAGGCAACCCGTGCGTCACGAAGATACAAACTCTGCCGGTCTTTCCAAGTTGGAAATGAGATGAAGCCGATGATTCCTCTTTACCGACTCGTTGTCTGTGACCGAACGTGACTTCCTGACGCCGGATCTGCTTCTTAGGGCCTACGCAAACGGCGTTTTCCCTATGGGCGATGACGACACGGGAGCCGTTCGCTGGTACGCCCCGAACCCTCGTGGCATTCTCCCACTGGGCACCTTTCACGTACCCGACAATCTGGCCCGCCGGGTCGAACGCGGCGAGTTTTCGATTACGAGCGACCGAGCCTTCGACGAGGTCATTCGCGCCTGCGCGGACCGAACCCGAACGTGGATCACCGCGCCCATCATTCGCGTCTACTCCGAGCTTCACGACCGGGGATTCGCTCATTCCGTAGAAGCGTGGCAGGACGGCGAGCTTGCCGGCGGTCTGTACGGCGTCGCCCTCGGCGGTGCATTCTTCGGCGAATCCATGTTCTACCGCGTCAGCAACGCCTCGAAGGTTGCCCTGGTACACCTCGTCCGGCAGCTCCGCGCCGGGGGCTACACGCTGCTCGACACCCAGTACTCCAACCCGCACCTCGAACAGTTCGGCGTGGTCGAAATCCCACGGGAAGAATACGAGCAGCGCCTCGCTGATGCCATTGGCATGAATCCGACCTGGTGGCCCGTGAACGGTGAGGATGCAACGGGCGACTGAACTCGTTGCCATCCACTGACGCCCATGCTCCCCGTCGCACGCGGCCGAGATCAATCCGAAGCGCCTCCCCGTCCTGCCAGGTCGCGATGGAAACCAGCGCTTTTTCCTCCAACCGCCTCGCCTCTCCATGCTTCGCCCCGTCCTCCTCGTCGTGCTCACGCTCTCATTGCTGGTAGCGTGCGGCTCCGACGGCAACGATGATGCGTCCAGCCCGGGCGCCACCGGCACTGCCTCCACGCCAACGGTCAGCGTCTCGCGTGCGTCGTCATTCGACTCGCTCGACCTGCCGGACGACGCGCTCACCCCGCCTGGCGACACCACCGCCGCCCGGTTTGCCGCCGCGATGGCGGTCGCCGACAGTCTCGACCTCGGCCGGAGACCGATCGGGGAGATCATGCAAGTCCTCGGCCAGACGTTCTCGGGAGCACCGTACCACGAGGGCACCCTCGACGAACCAGCCACCGAGCGGCTGGTTGTGCGATTCGACGGCTTCGATTGCGTCACCTACGTGGAATCCCTCCTCGCCATGGCCCGCGGCGTAGCCGTCGGCGACACCTCCTACGCCGGCTTTGCACGACGGCTTGCCCGCATCCGGTATCGCGCGGGCCAATCGATGGGGTACTGCAGCCGGCTCCACTACTTTTCCGACTGGATCCGGGACAACGACGCGGCGCGTTTCGTTCAGGACGTGACGCCCTCGTTTGCGAGCCGCACGTTCCGCGACAGCATCGACTTCATGAGCACCCACCGACCGGCGTACCGGCGGTTCGCAACGAATGACAGCCTGCTCACCTGTGTGCAGGACGCCGAGACCGACCTCGCGGCGGCAGCCGCGGCACGGCCCCTCCGGTACGTCCCACAGGACTCTATCCGCGCCGTGTATGATCAGCTGGAGGCGGGCGACGTGATCGCCATCGTGACATCGGTGGACGGTCTCGACATCGCCCACACCGGCCTCGCGTACGTCCCCTCACCAGGGGAAACGCCGGAGCCGACCGCGGGCAGCGTTGGCCTGCTGCATGCCTCCCTGTCGGACGGCGTCGTGGTTTCGCCCGATCTTCAACGGTACGTTCAACAGATCGGACACATGATCGGTATTGTAGTGGCGCGACCGCAACCGGTCGAAGCATCGTCGTCCTGAGCCCCGTCCGTCGCCGTCTCGACCGGCGCCGGCTCCTGCGCCTGCGAAGCCGTATGGTTTCTTCTTTCCCTGACTCTCCCCATGCAAGACATCCAGCACATCGGTGTGTACACGAGCGGCGGCGACGCCCCTGGCATGAACGCCTGCCTTCGCTCGGCCGTGCGCACCGCTCTCGCCAATGACCTTGAGGTGACCGGGATCCGACGAGGTTACGAGGGCATGATCGAGAATGATTTCGTGGAGATGGATCGGCGGTCGGTGTCCAACATCGTCCAGACGGGCGGGACGATCCTCAAGAGCGCTCGCTCAAAGGAGTTCGAAACGGAAGCCGGGCGGGCACGAGCGGCTGCCAACCTCGAAGACAACGGGATCGACGCACTCGTTGCCATCGGCGGAGATGGGACGTTCCGCGGGGCCTCGAAGCTGCATGACGAACACGGCATCGCCATCGTCGGATGCCCCGGCACGATCGACAACGACCTCTTCGGGACGGACACAACGATCGGCTATGACACCGCCCTCAACACGGCGATTCAGAACATCGACCGGATCCGTGACACCGCAGACGCACACAACCGGCTTTTCCTGATCGAGGTGATGGGACGCGACGCCGGCTTTATCGCCCTCAACTGCGGCATCGGCGGCGGGGCCGAACTCGTTCTGATCCCGGAGACAATCACGGAAATGGACATGATCAAGGAGCGGATCCTGTCGCTCATGTCCGCTCAGCGCCGCTCCACGATCGTCGTCGTAGCTGAAGGCGACGAACTCGGCGGCGCTCGCGGCATCGAACAGGCGCTTCGCGAGGACCCGTCGTTTGACGACATCGATCTACGCTCCGCCATTCTCGGCCACACCCAGCGCGGCGGATCGCCAACCGCAAGCGACCGCGTCTTGGCAAGCCGCCTCGGCGTCGCTGCAGTGGAAGCTCTGCTCGACGGACACACGGACGTCATGGTCGGCCTCGTCAACGGCGAAACGAAGCTGACCCCGCTACGGAACGTGTACAGCCGGAAGAAGTCGATCGACTACGACCTCCTGAAGCTCACGCAGATCCTGAGTTGACGGAGACGCGGTCGAAATCCATCGAACGCTGGCGTGCCGATAACCATCGCGAGCCGACGTTACAGCCCTGGTATTCATCGCGGATTGGTGGATCCCCTCTCGGGCGATAGACTACGATCTGTATCCTGACGCTCTCATTTGCACGTCCCAACACGCGAACGATGTCGCAGCAATCCCCGCCGATTGGCGAAGTTGAGGGAAAGGCGGAGCACGTCGAGAAGATGTTCGACACGATTGCTCCGCGATACGACCTTCTCAATCGGGTGCTCAGCCTGGGCATCGATCAGTACTGGCGCTGGCGCGCCCTCCGGCAGCTGTCGAATGAACGCGTAACTCGCCTGCTCGACGTTGCCACGGGAACGGCGGACGTGGCCATCATGGCCGAGCGCATCCTTCAGCCCCGTACCACGCTCGGCGTCGACATCTCGGCTGAGATGCTGCGGTTCGGTCGTCACAAACTGGAGCGGCTCGGTCTATCCAATCGGATCTCGCTCGTTCAGGGAGACGCCGAGTCGATCCCGGTCGAAAACGACCGGTTCGACGCGGCCGTCGTCGCCTTCGGGGTTCGCAACTTTGAGGATCTCGACGCCGGCCTCAGGGGTATTGCACGAGTCATCCGGCCGGGCGGGTCGCTCGTCGTCCTGGAGTTCAGCCGCCCACGCACCGTCCCGATCAAGCAACTGTACGCGCTGTACTCGAAACACATCCTCCCCCGGATCGGAGGAGCGGTGAGTCCCGATGCGGGCGCGTACCGGTACCTCCCCGACTCCGTCGCCGCATTTCCCGACGGACCGGACTTCCTCCGCCGGATGGAAGCGGCCGGGTTCAGCGAGACCGTCTGGACGCCCCTCACCTTCGGCATCGCATCCCTGTACAAGGGCACATTGTCGCCTGCATAGGACCCGCCCGCCTCCTGCGCGGCTCGCCACCCGTCCCACGCGGGCCTTCCGTCTCCCTGCTTCTTTAGGAGGCCTCGGTCGATGCCGCGCAACCCCATGATCCACGCCGGCGCGATCCGACCGCGGCACGCATGCCGTCACCGATAGTGATTCCGGTCCGGACCGTGTATCAGCTCGGCCCCCGCACCACCCCGGCGTCTGTACGTCTCGACGCCGGTCCTCATTTTTCTCTTCGCTTTCCCCTCCGCTTGTGGGTACCATCGAACTTCGCATTCCCGTCGCCCCCGAACACTACGACGCCGTCGTCGCCGAACTTGAGGCCGATGCGATCGGGTTCGTGTCCGAGGACGACGCCTTGCACGCCTTTCTCCCCGCTGAGGCGTGGTCGGACGATCGCACCCACGCGCTCCTCGCGTGGCTGCATGAGCGGGAATGGTCAGTAGACATCGCCACCAGCTTTCACCCGGATACGAACTGGAACGAGAAGTGGGAGTCCACCATCAAACCCATCGAGGCCGGACAGTTTCTTATTCGCCCGACCTGGTGCGACCCGGTTGAGCAGGCGGACCGGCCGTTCGAGCTGATCGTCGATCCGAAGATGAGCTTCGGGACGGGCTATCACCAGAGCACGCGTCTTGTCCTTCGTCTCCTGCCGGACGTCCTTGAGCCGGGCGATACCTTGCTGGATGTCGGCGCGGGCACGGGCATTCTGTCCATTGCCGCCTGCCGCCTCGGAGCCGACCACTGCGTCGCTGTGGACATCGACCCGAACTCCATCGAAAATGCGGTCGAAAATGCCTCGCTCAACGACTGCGCGGACCGGATCGATGTCCGGCGCGGATCCATGGATGCGGTCGACGAGACCGGGTTCGACGTCATCCTCGCCAACATCAACCGGAACGTGCTGATCGACCTCCTCCCGGCGTTCGCCGAAGCCAGCGCGCCCGGCGCCCGGTTGATCATGGCCGGCCTGCTCCAGAGCGACGAGGACGAGATCACCGAGCGGGCGGAAGCGACCGGCTACGTAGTCGACGAAGTTCGATCGGAGAACCAGTGGATCGGCGTCCGACTTCACCTGAAGGATACCCCGACGCCCTGAACCCAGAACATCGAACGCTGGACGGGGCTGTGCAACCGGCAACATGGGTTACTCTTTGCCCCGGCAACATAGGTAACACGTTTCTATCTCGGTCAAGGATCGCTGCAACGGACAGAGACGTCGAGTGCACGCCTTCGTCGGGGTTAGAATGCAACCGTACAAGAGGTCGACAATCTGCCGTTTAGGGCGAGATACAACACATCGGATGACGCAGGCCCCCAAGAGCCATCGGTCCGGTCCATTCACGATTGTGTCCCGTAGGGCGCGGACCAGACCCCCGGGGCGAGCGCACAAGCCGTTTCGAGTGTAACCCATGCTGCCGAAGTGATCTGTTACCCATGTACCCGGGTAGTACCCTCTGAACGTTGGACCCTGAACCCTGAACAACCCCGTCCATGCGTATCGCAGCGATCGACGTCGGCACCAACACCGCCCAGCTGCTGGTCGCCGACGTGACGGATGACGAAATCGAGCGTGTCCATGTGGCGGAGCGTTTCGTGCGACTCGGGGAAGGCGTGGATGCGTCCGGTCGGATCGGCGACGCCGCCCTCGATCGACTCATTACCACGCTCCGCGAGCACCGCGAGACTGCTGCCGATCTTGGTGCGGACACCGTCCTCGTCGCCGCCACGTCCGCGTCGCGGGACGCTGCCAACCGTGACGACGTGGTTCGGCGGGTCCAACAGGAGACCGGCCTCCGGTATGAGATCCTTTCGGGGGACGAAGAGGCGACCTGGAGCTTTGCTGCGGCCACAGCGCCGTTCCTCGATCTACGTGGCCCGTGTCTGGTTGTCGACGTCGGCGGCGGCTCCACCGAGCTGGTTGCCGGCACCGACCCCGCCGGCCATGCCCCGCACGCGGAGCGCGCCATCACGGCGCGTGTCAGCCTCGACATCGGCTGCATCCGCTTGACGGAGCGTTACTTTTCCGGGCAGCCCCCCGAACCTGGAGAAGTCGACGCCGCCCGAGATGCGATTCACGAGGCACTGCATCGCTTTTCCCTCACCGGAGCGGCCACTGATGCCGTCCCGGCGCCAACGCTTATCGGCACCGCCGGGACGGCCAGCGCACTCGCACGTGTAGACGCCGGCCCCGAGAGTCAGCTCGACCCGCTGCACGGTGGCCCGCAGGCGCTGCCTGCCGAACGGGTTCGATACTGGCGCGACGAAACCCTGTGCCGGACCGTTGATGAGATCCTCGACCTGCACCCGGAAGCGATGAAGGGACGCGCTCCGGTCTTTCCGGTCGGGGTGCTCATTCTCGACGCCGTCGTACAGCACACCGGCGCCGACACGCTGCACGTCAGTCCCTTCGAGTTACGCCACGGTCTAATCCGTCGTACCATGGCCGGGCGCGCACCGGCGTAGCCCGAGTTTCCGTGTCCCTGAGGCCGCTCGCCACAGTCTGTATTTGACAGATCCCACACGGCGTCAGAGGAACAATGAACCCGGCCTCTGGTGGCAAACGGTGCCGTTATTTTCAACCCGAACGCCGGTGTCATGGGTGTAACCAGCCAAGAAATCCTCCAGGCTCTTAAGAAGGTCATCGAACCGAAGCGCGACGAGAACATTGTCCGCCTCGACATGGTGCGCAATCTGAACGTGGAGGGGGAGACCGTCTCCTTTACGGTGGTTGTCAAGGACCCTGGCTCCGCGTTTGAAAAACAGGTTCAGGAAGCCTGCCGTCGTGTCATTCACGAGGAGGTCGACCGCGGGTTGACAGTCAACGTCGAGCTCGACAATGAGATGATCTCGCTCGGCGATGACATCTCCGTCGGCGATTCCAGCGGGGAAAAGCGGCAGCAGACGAGTGGCGGCGTGCAGAATACGATCGCGGTCGCCAGCGGCAAGGGAGGCGTGGGCAAAAGCACGGTGGCCGCGAACCTGGCCCTGGCCCTCGCCGACGAAGGCTACAACGTCGCGCTGGTCGACACCGACATCTACGGCCCGTCCGTCCCCAAGATGATGGGGATGGAAGGGGAGAAGCCCCGCGTGAATGACGAGCGCAAGATCGTCCCGCTGGAGCAGCACGGCATCAAGCTGCTGTCCATGGGCTTCATGGTCGACCCGGAGAAGGCGGTCGTCTGGCGCGGGCCGATGGTCACCAAAGCCGTGCGCCAGTTCCTCGGAGACGTCCACTGGGGAGACGTCGACTACATGATCCTCGACCTGCCGCCGGGGACGGGCGATGTCCAGCTGACGATCGTCCAGACGATCCCGCTTACCGGCGCGATCATCGTATCCACGCCGCAGGAGGTCGCACTTGCGGACGCCCGTAAAGGTGTGGCGATGTTCGACAATGTCGACGTCCCGGTCATCGGAATCGTCGAGAACATGGCGTACTTCACCCCGCCGGATCTTCCCGATCGCAAGTACTACCTGTTCGGCCGCGGTGGCGCGCAGAACCTGTCCCGGGACCTCGACATCCCGTTCCTCGGGGAGGTCCCGATCGAACAGATCGTTCGCGAAAGCGGTGATGACGGCCTGCCTGTCGTCCGGTCGCACCCGGACAGCGCCTCGGCGGATGCCTTCCGGACCCTTGCGGAGCGGACGGTCGAACAGGTCTCCATCCGCAACGCGGAGATGGATCCGACCCAGAAGGTCGAAATCCTGTACCGGTAGGTGCACCGGCACTTCCCCGACCCGTTCGATCGGCCGGACCTTTTTCAGGGGCTGCCCGATTCCAATGGGTGCAGCAAGATCCTTATGCATCGGACCGGCACATCCTTCTCCGCTCCCTGCATCCTCGTTCTCGCGACTGGTTTTAACTCATGACCGAATCTGTCTCCCCTACCGCCTCCGATCCGAACACCGATCCGGAGCTGCGTGACCAGATCGAAGAAGCGCTCGACACCATCCGTCCGTACCTGATGGCGGATGGCGGATCGGTCCGCCTTCTGAACATCACCTCCGACTACGTTGTCGAGCTCGAACTGCTCGGCGCCTGCGGATCCTGCCCGATGAGCACCATGACGCTACGGGCGGGCATCGAGCAGACGCTCAAGCGTTCGGTACCGAAGATCACTCGCGTCGAGGCCGTCAACGCAACCGCGACGCCGTAATTGCTATCCCGGCCGTGCATTCGACCGTTGCGGGGTGCGAAGGTCGACGCACGAATCGTCCTCGCCCCGTCACTTCTCTGCCGGTACGTGCCGTCTGCACGCCCGGCCCACGGATACGTCAGTCCCCGAACGTAGCCAGCCGGATCGTCGCCCCGAAGCGGATGGGATAATACCGCGTCGTCGTGACCTCCACGCCCCCTGAGAGATTCGTGGGCGCGGCTCCGTAATCCCCGTTCTGCACGACGATGTAGCGGCCTTCCACGAAGAAGCCGTAGGTGTCGTTGATGTCGAAGTCAATGCCGATCCCCGCCGTGTAACCGAGGTGCGTGTCGATGACCTCGTCGCCCGTGAGCAGGACGGGATCTCCTTCCGCCGTCTGCGCCTCAATAATCTGCCCGTCTACGTCCCGAAATGTGGCCGGCTGAAAAATGGAGTGGTACATGCCCACACCCGCCAGGAAGTACGGTTTAGACGGAATGTCGGCACTAACGACGGTGTACCGGAGCCCGAGATAGCCGTCTACGAGGGCCAGGGTGCCATCATCCACACGCGCCGTCGCCGCGTTGATCCCTTCGCCGAAGAAGAGCAGCAAGTCGGACTCGTTCGTGGTGAACCGATCGAATCCCGCCCCGAGCACGAGGTCAAGACCCGGCAGGGAAACCGGAAGAAGCTGAACGCCGACGTCCAGGCCGAGGTTGGTGCCGGAGCCCAGGTAGGCGTCCAGGTTGTCCGGCTGCGTCATCACGATTCCGCCGGCGCCGACCCGCAGTGTCAGGTCCCGCTGGGCCGAAACGGACATCGTACTCACAAGGAGCAGCAAAACGAGCACGAACAACGGCCGCGAGAGCGACGCGGCACGGGAAAGCACAGCCGAGGAGGGTTGCATGAAGGTCGGGAAACGGTCGAAAAGAGTGGATTCGTAACGTACACATCAAACCGGCAGAGGACAACCGGCAATGCGTGCGCCGACGGCGACCGGCCCACGATGTGTTGCGTTTCTCGTTATATGTTTAACACGCCGGGGGCCGCTCATGCCTATGCCGATTCTACGGGTCCCGGACGGCCTCAAGGGAAGAGGGCGGACCCGCGGGACCAACCTGCATGTGGAGAATGGGGCGGAGATGATCCAGGCGACGACGCGCGTACGTAACAAGATCCGTCTCAGCGCCGGCCGCCTTGTTCAGGTATAATCGATAATACCGGGCCGCCACCCGCTTGTCTCGATAGTAATCGTCGTAGAGTTGAGCTATGCGAAAGAGAATCTCCGCACGCTCTGGTTGCAGCTGCCGCGCCATACGAAACGACGACAGCGCCGGCGACAAATCTCCGCGCGCATCCTCGGTCTGCGCCAACTGCACATAGGCGTCGGTGATCGGGCCGCTGGCAGCGACGTCGATCGCCTCTTGAAGCAAGGCAGCCGAGCGGTCCAGGCTGTCGAGGTGACGGTAGGAGATGCCGAGATACAAACGCGTCCGCGCGGAGGTCGAGTCGCGTGCCAGTGCGGCTCTCAGCCGGGGCACGGCCTCCGCATGACGATCTCGCCCGGCCAGAACGATGCCAAGTCGGCGGTAGACCGTGGCCGACGAATCGCCATAGGCGAGCGCCTGACGGTACGCGGACGCCGCCGTTCCGAGGTCGCTGTCCTCAAAGGCAAGGTTCGCACGGCGGCGCCAGAGCCTTGGGTCCGTCGCCCGCACGTCAAGGGAGGCGTTTACAACGCGGACCGCTTTGTCGCGAACGCCGACGGATCGCAGAAGGGCGCTCAACCGGAGCGCCACATCCACGTCATGCGGACGAAGCCGATGGGCGGAATACAGGTGGTCCATGGCCTCGCCGGTTCTCCCCCGTTCCTCATAGCATCGGGCAAGCCTGGCGTGCCAGGTCGCGTTGGTGGAGTCTGCCCCTACCAGCGCCTGTAAATGGTGCGATGCTTCGAGCCAGTCACGGTCCCGCATCGAGAGTCGCGCGAGCGCGTCCCGGGTGGCGGTGTCGGTCGTGTCCGACCGGTGGAGGTGACGGTATATTTCTCGCGCCTCCTGGTATCGCGCGTGGTGAACGTAGGTATCCGCCAGCCGCCGACCCAGGGACGATGCCCCGGTGCGGTCATACCCCTCGTAAAGAACGGCTATCGACCGCGCCTCCGCCCCGAGTTGCCGGTGCGTGCGCGCAAGCAGATCCACCCATCGAACGTAACGAACTGTGTCGGACATTACGCGAGATGGTATGCGCGCGGAATCGGACAGGCTCACCACGCGCTCGTGAGATCCATCCGCAAAGGCCTGCCACACACGCTGATACGCCGCCTCCATGGCGTCGGTCGATCGGGCACTACGGGACTGCTGTGCACAAACCGAATACACATTGATCAAGGTGATCAACATGAACAACAGATAGAATGAAGGTCCGGGTCGAGACGACATGCCAGCGAGCGGTTGTCATTAAATACTATATCTATAGTATTGCCGACACTCGGACATGATCCGGTGCACGAAAATGGGTCTCTGTAAGGGGCCGCGTCGACCTGTTTCCCGCCGGGTTACGCTCCCCCTTTGACCGGGGTCATGAGCAGAAGTGCCAGGAGTGCGCAGCGGCGGACGGTGGCGTCGATGCTGGCGAATTCGTGCTCGGCGTGCGCGCCGTCGCCGACCGCCCCCAGCCCGTCCAGCGTCGGCGCGTACTCGCTGGTGAAGTTGCCGTCGGATGCCCCCCCGGCCCGATCCTCTTCAAGCGGCTCGCCCATGGCTTCGGCGATCGCCCGGGCCGCATGCCAGAGGCGACGATTGCCGGGCGTGCGTTCCATCGGCGGGCGCTCAACCCCGCCCCGGATTTCAACGCGGATCCCCTCCCCGACGTGCTTGCGCACACGCGATCGGAGCAAGCGATCCACGCGATCTGCGTCATTCTGCGTGACGACACGGACATCCACGCCCAGGCGCCCGAACGGCTCACCCGTCCCCGGTCCCTGTAGCGTACCGACATTTACCGTTGTGCCGCGCTCCGCGTCGTTCAGGTCGTGGAGAAGCTGGACGAGGTCCACCATTTCCGTGACGATGGTTTCAGTGGGTGCCCCGGACGGGTGGAGGAGAATGGCGTACTCGCCGGTCCCCTTCCGCGCCGTCTTAATTTTCCCGTGCAGACCGAGGCCTGGCTCCGTCACGAACACGCGCGAGGCACAGCGAGCCAGTCGCTCAATGTGCCGCCGGGATTCGTGGCTCCCGATCTCTTCGTCCGACGTGATCAATACGACAGGATCCGCGGGCGGCTCAAGGTCCAGTGCGCGCAGGGCGCGAAGGGCGAACACGATCGTCGTCAGACCCGCCTTCATGTCGAAGACGCCGGGCCCGCGCAGCGCCCCGTTCCGACGCACGACCGGCATGCGGTTCACGGTGCCCAGGCTCCACACCGTATCGACGTGTCCCAGCATGAACTGCACGGGGTGATGACGGCGCCGGCCCATCGGCCGAGCGTAGAGACTTCCGGCCGTCTCGGTCCCCGGTAGGTGGTGAGAGATGAGTCCCGCCTCTTCGAGCCCCCCCGCCAGATGGTCGAATGCCGGGCCGAAGGTGTCCGGATTGGTTGACGGCGTCTCGATGCGTACCAGCGTCTCGAGAAACTCGACGTACGCCTCCTTGCCCGACTCCACCGTCGCAACAACGGCGTCCACCACATCAGGTGAAAGCCCGGCGACAAACGGCTCAGACGGGGGGGACAGATCGGCTCCGGAGGAGGGGACCACGGATTCTGGGTGCATGTGCAACGAATCGAACGATAACACGCCAGCATGTATACGCGGCAGCGTCCGTCCCTTTCCCGGCCGATCCGTCAGACCGTCGCATCCGTATGAATTTCGAAGAGCCCGGTCAGGTCCAAGACCCGCAGAATCTCCAGCACCATGTCCGACGGATTGCGCAGCGTTACCTCCTTCCCCTTGAGTTGAAGGCGATGAAGGTGCGCGATCCCTTCCGTGTCGGCGATGCGCGAATGGCGCAGGTCGATTACCACCCGGTCGGACGAATCCGCGAGCCGGGCGATGTACCGGCCGGTCAAGAGATTCAGGTCGCGGTTGACTTCGACGGTGAGCTCATTTCCATCTCGGGTGTGGTGCATGACAGTTCCTGCTCGATCAATGATTTCAGGTCGTGCGAGAGGTCGGAATGCACGATGATGTGGTCGAAGTCGAGCTCCACGAGCGGTCGCTGCATCCGCAGGTAATCGCGACTCTGGTGAAAGCGCGGCATCAGCCCGGACAGCACGAATCCGTGTTCGCGAAGCTGATGGACGAGGAAGGGCGTGTGCGGGTCATCGATCGGAATGTCGACCATGACGACGATCACATCATCCGACACGTCGTCGATCGTCTGCTGGACCTGGGCGGCGATGTCCGCACCGGGCTCCTGGACGACCAGCACCATGTGACGGAATCGGTAGGAGATACGGGCGTCGATGACCGCTTCGCTGCCCGGCGGCGGGGTGGCCGGCTCCATGTCGGGCGCTTCGACCGTCGCACCCAGCGCCTCGTAGATGTCCGTCAAGAGGGGCTCATATGGCAGCGGGAGGAACGGTCGCACCACGTCGTAGGGCTGCAGCGGCCGCATATCGATGATCACAGAGATCGGCTGCGGATAATCGCCCACCAGCCCGTGGAACCGCTGGGCGGGGAAAATCCCCAGCAGCAGCGCGGTCGACTCCATCTGGAAATGCTGGTTCACACGCTGACTGATGTCGTGGACCGTCACCGCCTCCCCGAAGACGGTCGACATGCCGCGCGCCTCCGCCTCCTCGATCAGCATCTCGAGCATGCGCGTCATCAGGCCCCGCCGCCGGTGATCCACGTCGACGACCGCCTCCCCGACCTCCCCGATGTTCGAGTCCGTTGACTTCAGCACGGCAAACATGCCGACCGCCCGACCCGACGGCGTCCGGGCAATCACGCCGAACTTCTCGTCCTCGCGGAGCGCCCGACGGATCTTCTCGGGGTAGTACAGCTCTTCCTTCGCGTAGGTATACCCGTAGGTCCGGTAGATGAGCTTTGCCACATCGCCGGCGTCCTCGGGCGTGATGGGCTGCAGGTCATACTCCCGCCTTCCATTCTCGGAAGGTGCCGGCTGCGGGTCGCGCCGGAGAAGCTCGGACACGTGGGTCGCTTCGATTTCCTGCACCAGCCGGAATTCTTTTCCGTTCCGACCTTTGTTCAGGAAGGCGAAGTCGTCCACGAAGTGCTTCATGACGGTAAAGCCGGCCCCGTCGAAGTTGCCCTCCTTTCTCGCGCGTTCCGCATCGTACACGTAGCGCGATGGGTCGAACGGCTCCCCCTGCTCCGCGATGATAATCTCGACGGTCGAAATATCCCGGCGAAAGGTGACGTCGAACGACTCCTCGTGACGCGGAAAGGCGAACCGAACCACATCGGTGACAACCTCCGTGACAGCCAGCGACAGCGCAAGTGCGCGCTCCTCCGACAACCCGGCATTCAACCCCCATTTGTAGGCGAAGTCGGCCGTCGGGCCGATCACGCTCGGGTGATTCTGAAGCTGCAGGTGCAAATCCATGGCATCCCCCCTCGATGACATCCGGGATACGGCGATCGGGTGTTATGCAAAGGTTAGCAGAACCGGCCCGTCGCCGGTGTCCGTCAATCCCTGATTCTATCGTGGGGGAAACTCTGCAGATTCTACGACCGCGCCGGCTCGTTTGCTGTGTGGTGATAACCGCAAGACCACGCCAGGTACGCCATGAAACCGGCCCCGGCGCGCAGGGCTTCTTCGTCGATGTCGAATCGCGGCGTATGTAGCCCATGCGTGATGCCCTGCTCGGGATTCCCGACGCCGAGCGTGAAAAACGTGCCGGGACGGCGTTGCAGGAAGTACGCAAAGTCCTCGCCGGCGTACCAGGGGTCGAGGTCGAGCGTCCGATCCGGCCCGGCGTACGTCAGTGCCGCCTCTCGCACCACGGCGGTGGCGTCGGGGTCGTTGACGAGCGCCGGATAGCCCACCTTCAGATCGACGTCGGCACTCGCTCCGTGTGCTTCTGCGGTCCGGTGAATGATGCGTTCGATCAGGCCGTGCGCCTGTCTGCGCCAGTCCTCGTCCATGGTGCGAAAGGTGCCGGCCATCCGGGCGGACTCCGGGATCACGTTCGTCGCCCCGTCGGCCATGAGGCGCCCGATCGTCAGAATGCTCGGGACACCGGGCGGGGCGTGGCGGCTGACAAGGGACTGCAGGCCGACGACGATCTGACTGGCAACAAGCGTTGCGTCCGCCTTAAGCTCGTGCGGGGCGGCAGCGTGTCCCCCCTCGCCGTGAACCGTCACGTGCACCTCGTCGGCCGATGCCATGAACGGTCCCGGCCGCACCCCGATTGTGCCGGCAGGAAGATCGGGTCGCACGTGCTGCCCGAACACATAGTCGACGCCTCCCCCCGGTTGCCCGTCGCCGCCGTCGAACGCGTCCAGGACGCCCTCCTCGATCATAAACTTGGCGCCACCGGGGATCACTTCCTCGCTCGGTTGGAAGCAAAACCGGATCTGCCCGTAAAGATCGTCGCGTAGCTCCGCCAAGATCGCAGCAGCGCCCAGCAGGGACGCGGTGTGCGCATCGTGCCCGCAGGCGTGCATCCGGCCGTCATGTTCGGAGGCAAAGTCCAGCCCCGTGGCCTCCCGGATCGGGAGCGCGTCCATGTCGGCGCGTAGCAGAATCGTCGGCCCGGGGGTAGCCCCCTTGAGGCTGCCGACGACGCCGGTTCCGTAGATCCCGGTGCGCACCTGCAACCCGAGGTCCCGGAGCGTGTCCGCCACCAGCGCGGCCGTCTCGTGCTCCTCCCGTGCCAGTTCGGGGTTGCGATGAATTTGTCGTCGCCAGGCGACGACGTCTGGGTAGGTCTCGTCGGCGAGGGACCGGACACGCGTTTCCATCGTCATGCAACTCGCAGTTCTGAAGCGGGGGGTAAGAGGAAAGCGGCGACAGCGCAGGACCGGCCGTGCCTCATATGAGACGACCTACACGAGGCGTTTTCGCTTGTCGAGATAAGCCTTGAGGGCGGTATCGTACGGCTCGTTTGTATCCAGCTCCACGAAGTCGATGTCGTGCTCCAAACAACGACGCCGGAAGGTGTCTGAGAAATGCGTCACCGCCTCTTCGTAGTGGTCGCGGAGCTGCGCCGGCTGAAGGGTGATTTCTTCCCCCGTTTCCACGTCCCGAAACAGCATGGGACGGTCGGGAAAGCGAAAGCGACGTTCCGTTTCCCCTTCCAGCACGTGAAACACTATCACCTCGTGCCGCCGGTGACGCAGGTGCCGTAGCGCCCGGAGGAGATCCTCATGCTGCGCCACGTTTTCGAACAGATCGGTGATGACCACCACGAGCGACCGCCGGCTGATCCGTTCTGCCACCTCATCCAGGGCGGACGCAGCGCTCGTTCGCGTACCGGTGGCGTCCGACAGCGCGATGCGATCGAGTTCGACCAAGAGGGGTCGAAGGTAGCCCGGCGTGGCCTTCGGTCGCCGCATCGTGTGCACGGATTCGTCGAACGCGATGAGCCCCGTCGCGTCCCGCTGCTTGAGCATCAGGTTGTGCAGGGCCGCCGACAGGTACGCGCCGTACGCCAGTTTGCTCACAGCACCCTGCCCCTGATAGTGCATGGACGGAGACGTATCGAGCACAACGTAGTGACGGAGGTTGGTCTCCTCCTGGTATCGCTTGATGTAGTAGCGGTCGGTCTTCGCGTACACCTTCCAGTCGACGTGGCGGAGTTCGTCCCCGGGGTTGTACGGGCGATGTTCGGCGAATTCGACGGAGAATCCGTGGTACGGGCTCCGGTGCAGACCCGTGATAAACCCCTCGACGATCAGACGCGCACGAAGCTCCATGTTGCCTAACTGGGCGACGGACGCAGGGTCAAGGTAGCGAAGGGCATCGGGAGCGTCGGCCATAAGCTTCGGAAGCGGCGCGGTGGCGGCGAAATGGGACCTGGTTGGAATGCACGCCTCCTCCGGACCCGGCGTTCCCCCGAAGGATGCGTCGATGAACCCGCCGCCGACCCCGACCCGAACCGACGTCACGCTGCGTGACGAGTTCGAGCGCTGAGTGCGTCCAGGCACTTGAACCCGGAGTGGGAGGGGCCGTATCTTTCGTTGCCCGCCGGAAGCGCTTGCGGCTCCTTCGCCTGCCCATATTCCTTCGACCGGAGTGCCCATGCTTGTCCAGGACGTGATGCAGCATCCCGTTGTCACCGTGACACCGGACACCTCCATCGCGGAAACGTACCGCATCATGCATGACCGGCGCATTCGGCACCTGCCGGTCGTGGACGACGGCGCGCTCACGGGCATCGTCACGGATCGCGACCTGCGCTACTCCACCAGTGACCTGCATCCCTCCCCCGTCGAGTCGGAGGCCCCGGTCCAGCAGATTATGACCGACTCCGTCATTACGGCGGGGCCGCTAGACCCGGTGGAGGAGGCCGCTCGCCTGCTTCGGGCCCGCCGGATTGGATCGCTCCCCGTATTGGACGGGGACGAACTCGTCGGCATCGTCACGGTCACGAATCTGCTGGATGCAATCATCGACCTTACCGGGCTCAAAAAGCCCGGCGGACGCCTGGCCATCTCCCTCCTCGACGAGTCCGGACAGCTGGCACGGCTCACGAACCGTGTCGCAGAAGCCGGCCTGGACATCCGGTCGGTGCTGACGTACGACGAAGCCCGCACGACCGGGCCGGAAGAGGACCCGGGGGCGCCTACGTCCCGTCTCCGCGTGATTCTCCGCGTGGACACGCTGAACGTGCGAAACCTCGCCCGGACGCTCCGAGAGGAGGGGTTCGACGTCGTATGGCCCGTCCAGAAGCCTTCCTGAACGATCCAGAAGCCTTTCTGAGTATAAAAAGGCTATCGTAGGGCGCCGCAGGCTTCCTCCCCTTCCTCCTACCGCTGTGTCTACAACCGTTCTCTCTTCCCCTCGCTACCAGGACTACGACTTCGGTCCGGAGCATCCGTTTAGCCCCGTCCGCCTGGAGATGCTGATGGACCTGTTCGAGGAGCTCGGCGCCTCGCTCAACGCGGTGGAGCCGCCGGTCGCCACGCGCGATGATGTGCTGTCCGTTCACGCAGAAGCATTCGTGGACCAGGTCGAGGCAGCCGGCGCAGGCACGCCTCAGACGGGCATGTCGAGATACGGGCTCGGCACAGCCGACGTGCCGATCTTCGACGGGATGGATGCAGCCGCCCGGACACTCGTCGGCGGCACCCTCCACGGCGCTCGACTACTTGCGCGGGGCGAAGCGGAGCGGGTCCTCCAGCTCGGCGGCGGGCTTCACCACGCGCAGGAGCAGCTCGCCAGCGGATTTTGTGTGTACAACGACCTCTCCGTCGCCATCCAGCACCTGCGGGACGCCGGCCGGCGCGTCGCGTACCTGGACATCGACGTGCACCACGGGGACGGCGTCCAGGCACTACACTACGACGACCCCGACGTGCTGACGATCAGCCTGCATGAGTCCGGTCGCTACCTCTTCCCGGGCACCGGCACCGTCCACGAAATCGGCGAAGGCGCAGGCGAAGGGACCTCGCTCAACGTACCGCTTGAGCCGTTCACGGAATCGGACAGCTTTATCGACGTGTTCGAGCGCGTGGTGCCGTACGCCATCGAAAACTTCGTGCCCGAGGTAATGGTCGTACAGTGCGGCGCAGATGCGCACTTTTCGGATCCGCTGGCCGACCTGCTGCTCACCACACACGCATACGAAACCGTTTTCCGCCGCATCTTCGACCTCGCCGACACCCACTGTCAGGGGCGTCTCATGCTCACGCTGGGCGGTGGCTACCAGATGGACGCAACCGTTCGCACCTGGGCCCTTCTTACGCTCCTGGCCACCGGACGCGACCTCCCGGAGAAGCTCCCGGAGTCCTGGATCCAGCGCTGGGAGAAGCGCCTGGAGGACGACCTCACGCCGACGCTTCACGACCCGTCCGACCGCGTCTTCGACGTCCCGCGCCACGACACGATCTACAAACAAAACGAGCGCGTCAGCAAGCGCGTCCTCGAACTCCTCGCCCCCCTATGGTATTGATGGGAGGGACTATTCGGATTGAGGACTGAGGACCGGGAATTGAGGCTTGAGGACCGGGAAATGGGGGATTCTGAGTGGGGTCTCTCCACGCTTGTTCCGCAAGAACGCCACACACGAATGCCGCGCAAGAACCCGATCTCCGTAGCACGCCAACCCTTTATCCCCTAACGCCTCTCCCATGCCGAAACTCATCGAGTCCCCCTCCGTCGTCGAGTCTGCCGGAACGAAGCCAAAACGCATCGAGGAATACGTGGGCCGGGTGAACACCGGGCACGAGGCGCTCAGCGTGGCCCGGATGACATCCCCCGGCGGCTGGGAGGAGCCGGGGCAGCGACCGGAGTTTGACGAAATCACGCTCGTCCTCCGCGGACGCGTTCATGTCGAACACGAAGATGGCGAATTTGAGGTCGGGCCCGGTCAGGCCGTGCTCACGCGCGCCGGCGAGTGGATTCGTTACAGCACGCCGGGCGACGAGGGCGCCGAGTACGTGGCGATCTGCCTCCCTGCATTCAGCCCGGACACCGTCCATCGCGACGACTAACCCGCCGGGCAATCGATCCAAACAGCGAGCTCCGGCTTCGCTCAAAGATCGACTACCAGGACGTGCTGCTGTCGCCGGTCCGATCCGGCTCCGGACCTGGCGACGACCCGCGGTTCGCCGCGCTCATCACTTCGATCTTCACGTCCGCCACGCCGTCGAGAACGAGGTCGATGCGTTTCGCCGCAGACTTGGACAGATCGATGATTCGACCTCGCTTGAACGGGCCGCGATCGTTGATCCGAACTGTGACCTGTTTCCCGTTGTCCAGACGGGTCACCCGAACGCGCGTCCCGAACGGGAGCGTCCGATGGGCGGCCGTCAGCTTGCGGTGCGTGTAGACATCGCCGCTGGCGGTCTGTCGCCCGACGAACTTGTCGGCGTAGTAGCTCGCCTCGCCCCGCTCCGTCATCCCGGGGGCAACCTTCCCGGTTTGTGACGTGGTCCCGGTCGCGCACGCGACCATCAGTCCGAGGCAGACAAGAAGAGCAACGAGGGGGGTACGACGCATCATGATGGAGGTCGGGAAAACGCGAAACGAATACATCCCGGTCCCGGCATCTGGGAGGCAGATCCGAGACCATATTCAATGCCGTTGCCCGAAACCATGATCCCGGAGCGGCCCATTCCACCTCAAAGACGATGCCGTCCCGCACGGCCCGTGTCCTTTCAGAGACCGTAGGGGCGTGGGAGAATACGTCACGAGGTGACGGATTCCAAGAGACGGTGTACGAACCCGCGTTCTCCGGACGACTCCACCCACGTCCGTAGCAGGTCGATGCTGTCCGACCGACGGATGCCTCCAACGACCCGAGGGTGGACGGCCTCCGGGCCCCGGTTCGGCGTGCACCGTCCGATTGCGCCGTTCTCCGGCGCCTCGACCGCGTACACGATGGCATCGATCTGAACCTCGAGCGCAGCACCGAAGCACATCGCACACGGCTCCATGGTGGTTACGAGAACGAGCCCCCGCTCCGCTTTGACGGCGTGATGCCGCTCCGCGTCCGCGATGGCCTGCATTTCCGCGTGGGCGGTCGTCCGCCCGGTGCTGCGCGCCTCGTTGTACCCTCGCCCCAGCGTCTCGCCGTCCGCCGAGACCAGTGTGCTCCCGATCGGCAGTTCTCCCGCATCCATGCCGCGTGTGGCAGCCTCGATGGCCCCGCCCATCAACGTATCGAGACGATCCGGTGTCAACGAGAAGGCCTGCGGTCCACATCGGTCGAGCGCGCCGGGAAGGTCTTCCGCCAGGGCCCGGGCGTTCTCGTACCGACCGCGCGCGCCGCTCTGCTGGAGGGATTCCCCGGCACTTTCCTGCGCTACCGCCAGCACCGTCGCGCCGGCTTCGACAGAGGCAAATGCTGCCCAGGGCGTCGAAATGACCGTTGCGCACTGGGCCGGATGGACTCCCGCAGCTTCCGCCACGCCGTTCACTCGCTCGCGAGGCGTCGACCCACTCGAGGCCGGCATCACATCGGCCTCCGGCGGCATGTCGATCCCGGCCGACTGGACGTTCGCCTTGACGTCTTCCGCCCCCCGGAGGTCGGTCACGACGACACGCACGTCCTCCGCCGCGGCCCGACGTAGCAGCGTGGATGCACCCTCACCGGCCTGGCCGGTCGCGCGGTGCAAGAGAGGACCGAACGCATCGATCACGAGAACATCGACGGGCATAAGCAATCCTTGTTAGTACCAATAGAGAGACGAATCAGGATGCACATGAACCGATGCACCGCCGTTCGGGTAGGCGAGAACAGTCCGGCGCCCCGATCACCGGCGCAACGTACGTGACGGCGCCGCATCCGTGACCACCGTCTTTTCGTCTTCCCACCCCGCCGCGTGAGTTTTTACCGGACGCTGATCCACGCAGACTTTGTTATCGCCGTGCTCCTGCTGGTGCTCATCCCCCTCGGCCTGCTGGTGGCATCCTGGCGCACCCCCTCCGTCCGGGACCGCATGCTGGTGTACTGGCGGGCGTCGGCGCTGCTCGGCGTGACGGTCTACCTCTGGATCGGTGAGGTGCAACTTGGCTTCGTAACGGGGTGGCTGGCACGAGCGATGATCCCGCTCGCCCTCTGGCGCGGAGATGCCCTCACTGTCCTGCGCGGGCGGACGCTGCTACCGCAGTCCCGGCTCGAGGAAGCATATCAAGACTGGAGCCGGATTGCCGTAGGGTACAGCCTCCTGGGCATCGTGTACATGCTCCCCCTGCTCACGTGCGCCTTCGGCTCGGACGCCGCGGAGATGTGTCAGGGCTGGTACGTCCCGCCACAGACGTACGCCGCCTGGATCCACCCCACGATCGAACCGATCTGGCTGGGTCGTTACGCCCGCGTCGCCCTCGGCCTGTACGCCGCCTACCTGATCGCAAGCGCCTACCGGCTCCGGACCTGACCGGCACCGCCCGGTTCGGCTCACGGCTCGACGGGACCGCTGTTCAGATCATATTCCGCGACCAGGCGCTCCAAAATGACCTCAGACGTCCGACTCACGATCTCATAGACGTTCTGAAACCCCTCCTCCCCGCCGTAATACGGATCCGGGACCTGATAATCGCCGGGCTGCGGGTCGAACTCGCGGAAAAGCCGGACCTTGCCACTGTGCCGGTCGTCTTCGTCGAAATAGAGCACGTCGTTCAGGTTGCTCTTGTCCATCACGAAGACGTGGTCGTACGCCTCCAGATCTTCAGCCTGAAACTGCGAGGCGGTATGCTCTTCGAGCGAATGGCCATTGTCGGCGGCCGTCTGGCGCATCCGGTTGTCCGCTCCTTCGCCGACATGCCAGTCGCCGGTACCGGACGACTCGATCTCGAAGCGATCGCCCAGACCCTGATCGACGACCTTGTCGCGAAATACGGCCTCGGCGAGCGGGCTGCGACAGATATTGCCGAGACAAACAAACTGAATGCGGATCGTTTCGGGCATAAAGGTGGGCGGGTATCAGTGAAACGGAAGCGCCTCGTCACGGACGAGCGCGATCGAACGGAACGGTGACTCCAAACGCGGAAGACCATCCCGTGTGCCCATCCCATACGGTCATCGCGTCCACAAATCGTGTGAAAGGAGCGCCGGTCGGTATCGTAAAGAGGCTCAAGGGACCGGCGTGTTGCCGCAATGCAAAACGCCCTCTCCGGCCGGTCTGGCGGAGAGGGCGCTGCAACAGGGACCGCAAAGAATCAGTTTTCGGGGATCTCATCCAGCGGAATAGGGACCTGCGAAAAGATCTGCGCCGGCGACGGCGGGTCGCCCACGGCATCGACCGGAAGCGTGTTCAACAGACCAAACCGCCGCGCGTCCACCCAGCGATGTCCCTCCAGGAAGAGCGAATATCGGCGGTTGTACACCATTTCGTCAAATACGTCCGACTCCGTTACCGGGCCGGTGTACGGCCCGATGCCGGCGGCCTCACGAATGAGGTTCAGGTCGTCCACCGCCGCATTGAGATCCTGATTCGGACCCAGGATTCGTGCTTCGGCCCGCAGGAGAAGAAGCTCCTCGTTGCGAATGATCGATATGGGCGACGTCGACCCGTCCCAGATCGCCACCGCGAGCTTGCTCGACAGACCGTTTGCGGCTGACGGGCTTGCCACGAAATCCCCGTCATTCGTTCGGTCGAGCACCTTGCCGGAGAACCGTTCATCGCCTGCCACGGCGTCGTCCTTGAACGACGGATGCGCGCGGAGCTTAACCGTGGAGGACGTTGGCACCTCGAACAGGGGATTCACTCGCTCGCCGGTTCCCGTCCCGAACAGATGATACGTCCCGAGATCCAGCTCCGAACCATCCGCGATGAGAAAGGAGTCGTCGAGCGCATCGAGCACCGTGTCGTAGTCTTCCTGGTACGCCGCTGCACGTGCCCGGATGGCCCGGTTAAACGCGGCAAAGTCGACGTCCCCGAAGCCCGACGAGAGCTGGAACGGGAAGTCCCCGCCTGCCTGAAGGTTGGCGTAGCCTTCATCCAGGTACCGGTTAATTTCTGTGAACGCGTCGGATCGCGAGACGATCGGGGTGTCGACGTCGTCGCTGAACTCGATCTTGAGCCCGTTATCCCACGTCGAGTTCAGTACGAGCAGCAGCTGGTAGCCGATGATTGTCTGGCCGAAGCCGATGGAGGCCGACAGGTCTTCTTCGGAGAACTGGCTCGGAGTCTCTTCGCGGACCGAGCGTGCGCGGTCGATCAGGTCCCGGGCATTCTTGATGCTCCGATAGCTCGATGCCCAGGGATCAACGACCAGAAACCCGTTTCCATCGAGCGGTCCTGTGTACAGTTCTCCGGTATAGCGCGGATCGGCCGGCTCGAAATAGTAGGCCTCGCGGCCGAAGATGCTCGTCGTCTGCAGGTAGATCTCAATCTCGGACCGCATGGAGCCTTCTGTTCCTGTTGCCAGGTTTTGCAGGCTCACGGCGTCCGCGCTGGGTGCATTGGGGTCGTCGAACTCCAGCGTGTCACATCCCACGAGCAGGAAGCAGGCGAAACCCAGCATGAGAAAGTTCAGGCGAAACGTATACATGGAGGTCTTCATCGGTCGGTTCGGTTGCGTCGGGCAGGGGAGAACGGTGGACGGGAGCGATGGCTAAAAGCCGAGCCCGACTTTGAAGTACACGTTTCGCGACGACGGGAAGGGGATCACGTCGACCGCACGGCCGACCGCCACGTTACCGAACTGGCTGACTTCTGGATCATAGCCGTCGTAGGGCGTGAACATCAACAGGTTGCGGCCGCCGATACCCACGTTCGCGTTCCGGACGGAGCCGTTGAACCAACCATCCAGCAGCGATCGGGGCAGGCTGTAGGTGAGGCTGAGCTCGCGCAGTTTCACGTAGGACCCGTCTTCCACATACCGGCCCGTCCCCCCCGCACCGTTGGCCCGGGCGCGACCGGCCTCTGTGTTGAGATCGGGCGTTGTGCCGGCCAGGTCCGTTATGAGCTTGCCAAGGTTAATGACGTCTCCGCCGTCCTTCCAGTCCCAGAGCATCGACAACTCGACACCGTAGGCCGACACGCGGTTGTTGAAACCCATCTGGAAGTTTGCATTGGAGTTGCCGTACCGGGTCAGGTTTCCTTCTTCATCGAGCCCAACGATCGTCGTTGGCGAAAGGCCCTCTTCGATCCGGAACTGGCCGAGTCCGAGCGAGAAACCACCGACCTGGAAGGGATCCACCGCGAGCCGCGTGATTTCGGACCGGTCACGGGCGAAGGTCACCGTCGACTGCCAGTTGAAATTCGATGTGTTGATCGGGATCACGTTGAGGAACACCTCGATCCCGCTGGTGCGCATGTCCCCGGCGTTGATGAACTCAGTCGCGAAACCGGACGATGTCGGCAGCTGGTTCTCGAGAATGAGGTCTTCGATATTCTGCCGGTAGTACGTCAGTTCAAGCGTTCCCCGTTCGTTGAAGAACGCCAGATCGATGCCGCCCTCGATCTCCTGCGTCGTCTCCGGGTCGATCTCCGGATTACCGCGGCGCGTCGGGACCAGCACCCCGCCGACGCCCCCGATGTTTTCCGGCACCAACGAGGTGTACTTGGCCTGCGCATCCGGCAGGTTGCCCGTGCGACCGAAAGCAGCACGCAGTTTGAACTGTGGCAGGGCGGACGTAAGCGGCTCCCAGAAGTCGAAGCTTGCCAGCTGTACGGACCCCGAGAATTTCGGGTACAGGAAGAGTTGGTCCGTATCCCCGACCCGGCTGCTTGCATCCGCACGCACCCCGGCGGTCAAGAAAAACTTCTCGTTGATGTCGGCTTCTTCTTGAATGAAGAGGCCAATTTCTCGCTGCTTCAGGACGTCCTCGAAGCCACGAAGACTGGTCGCCTGATCGATATTCTCCTGCGTGCTTACCAGGCCCTCGGCGAGCGCCTGCACGTTGTCGATGTCGCGAGTCTCGTACTGAAAGCCGGCCGTCGTCGTGAAGTTAAGCCCGTCTCGCAGGGCGGCTTGGTGGACAAGATTCGTCCAGATGTTTGTGCTAAGACTCGTCGTTTCACCAGCCACAGAGACGCCGCGGACGGACAGCGCTTTGTTCTGCTCGAATTGAAGCTCCGGCGGCGACACGATCTCGTTCGTCAGCGAGTACACATCCGAACCGCCACGCACGACCAGGTCGAGGTTCTGCGAGTCGGTCTGGAACAGGTTGACGTTCACGAGCCCGGCCACGATGCCACGATAGGAGACCTCGTTGTTTTTCAGCAGCTGCACCGTCTGCAGCGGATTCGAGCCCGCCGGACCTTCCGGGAAGGTGCCATCCTCATTCTGACGGATGTCGGCATAGCTTGGTGTGAACGCGACGGAGAAGCCGAGCGTCGTGGCGCCCTGGTTTTCATTCCCGGTGATGCTTCGATCCGACTCCGATCGCGTAAACGACGTATTGAGCTGGAAGCGAACCCGGTCGCCGAAATTCTGCTCCACATTCACGCGTGCGGAATACTTGTCGTATCCTGTATTTTCGACAATACCGTTCTCCGTCAGCGAGAGTCCGCTCACGTAATACCGGGTGTCCTCATCCCCGCCGGATAGACTGAGCGTCGTTTCGCTGGTGAGGCCCTCTCGGCCATACACCAGATCCTCGTAGTCGATGAATCCATTCTCGTCGACCTGCGCCTGAACGTCCGGATCCAGATTGTCCGCGTTCCGGAAATCGCGCGTCCCAATCTCGTTGAGAATGCTATTGACGCCGGTTTGCTGGGTGAAGTTGATCCGGGTGTCGCCGGCCTGGCCGCGCTTGGTTGTGATGATGACCACGCCGTTTGTCGCCTTCGCCCCGTAGATGGCAGCCGCACTCGCCCCCTTCAGCACCTCGATCGACTGAATATCGTTGGGGTTGATGTCAGCAATCCGGTTGGTCGGCTGGCCCTGCGGTCGGTCGCTCCCCGCCCCGGCCGCCGCCGACACGAAGTCGAGACCCGGCTGGATGGCGGAGTTGTCGAGGATCACTCCATCCACGACGTACAGCGGCTGCGTCGATCCGGTGATGGTGGACGTCCCCCGAAGGTTCACGTTGATGCCACCGCCGGGAGCACCGGTGTTCTGGCTTACGGACAGACCCGCAATCTTCCCGCTCAACGCACGTTCAAGGGTCTGCGCGGGCACCGGGACGAGATCTTCCTGCTGAATCGTTCCGACGGAGTTTGCCAGGTTGCGCTTCTTGACGCTGGTCGCAAGCCCCGTCACAACGACCTCATCGAGACCGAGGACGTCGGGCTCCAACTGCACCGTCAGTTCGGATTCATCCGGCCCCAGTTCCACGGTTTTGTTGCGATAACCGACGAACGTAAACAGCAGAGCGTTGCGGTCAGCCGGAACGCGAATCTCGAAGCGACCCTCCGGCCCGGTGGTCGTACCGGTTGTCGTTCCCTCGACCCGCACGTTAACGCCCGGAATCGTTTCACTCGTTTCAGCGTCAATCACCTGCCCGCTGACGGCGCGCTGCGCCCAGGCCTGCGGCGCGGTCGCCACGCACAGCAGCAAGATGAAGACACCGGTCCAGATCTGGTATCGGTAATGTGCCATGCTGCATCGGGGAAGCTATGGGATGGAGACGAAGAAATTTCACGCGCCGCCTCGGACCCGGCAGGGCACCAGGCGAACAACAGATGTTAATGTGTCGTGAACCACATTTCAAGAAAAGATTAAGATAAATGCACGCTCAAATGTGACGACCTTGCGACACGCCGGGCAGATCTCCCGTCATCGTCACGTACACAGGGATGAAGGTGGCTGGACATTGGGCGACGGATTTGGCACGTTTCGGTCCCCTCGTCGTCTCTTCCGCCTTTTTCCATCCGTCCGCCTCGTGGCCTCCGACCTCTTTTCTTCCGCAGGACTTGACGCCCCGTCCAGTGCGTCCAACGAGGACCGTTCGTCCGAACAGGACGCCTCCCCCCCGGAAAAGGAGGCGGTTCTTTCCGTCACCGAGCTTACGGAGGGCCTCAGCTCGCTGGTCGAGAAGCACTATGGGGACATCCGGGTAGAGGGGGAGCTGTCGAACTTCAAACGGGCGGCATCCGGGCACTGCTATTTTACGCTCAAGGACGATGACGCACAGATCCGGTGCGTGATGTGGCGATACCTGACACAGCACATCTACTTCGAACCGGAAGATGGACTCCTTGTGCAGGTGACGGGAAAGGCCTCGGTCTACGAGCGCCGGGGGGACCTTCAGATCCTGGTCAACTCGATGCGCCGCGCCGGGAAGGGGGCGCAGCAAGAGGCCTTCGAGCGCCTGAAGCGAAAGCTGAAGGAAGAAGGCCTGTTTGACCGTGACCGAAAGAAGCCGCTCCCCACGTTTCCCCGACGCATCGGCGTCGCCACCTCCGGGGAGGGCGCGGCGTTGCAGGACGTTCTATCGGTACTGGAACGCCGCTTTCCGGCAGCAGAGGTCATCCTCTGCCCGGTTCCGGTCCAGGGCATCGACGCTCCGAAAGCTATCGCCAATGCCATCGCCCGTTTCAACGCGGTACCGGCGGACGGCGACCAACGCGTCGACGTGCTGATCATCGGGCGCGGTGGAGGCTCCGCGGAAGACCTCTGGGCATTCAATGAAGAGATCGTCGCCCGCACGATGGCCGACAGCGACATTCCGATCATTAGCGCCGTTGGACACGAAACGGACGTGTCGATCGCGGACTTCGTCGCCGACAAGCGGGCCGCTACGCCCTCCATGGCAGCCGAGATCGCCGTCCCGGATCGGCGCGACCTGGAGCTTCAGGTCCGCGGACTGGTCGACCGACTGCGCGATGCGACAACGCGTCCGATCCAGGACGCACGCCGGCGCGTCCGCCACCTGGTCGACTCGCGCGCGTTCCACGAACCGATTCGACGACTGCGAGACATGCAACAGCGACTCGACGGTGCCGTGGAGCAGTTGCACCGCTCGGCCCGGCGCCTCGTCGAGGACCGGCGGCATCAGGTCGAACGTCTTCAGGACCGGCTCCATGCCGCACATCCGGAAGCGCCGCTTCGTCGCGGGTACGCCATGGTAGAGCGAGACGGTGACATCGTTCGGACGGCAGCGAGCCTGTCCCCGGGCGATCGCGTTCGTCTGCGCCTCGCAGACGGCCATCGAACTGCCGACATCGTGGACGACACCGGCGCATGAGGTTCTCCGGGCCCGGCACGCACGCGTTCGACTCGGCGGCGGAATACGCCGTTACGACGGCAAGGGAACGCCGGCGCGCGATCAATTTTCAATGCAGCCCGAAGACGATGTTCCGGTCGTTGCTTCGCCACGATAGGGTAGGTCCACCTGTAGGGACGGTTCACCTGTGACGGATCGAGGATCGCACGGCCGGTTGCGCCCGCTCAAAGGGACGAACCGGGCCGTCCAGCGGTGCGCCAAAAGGGACACCGCCGACCCCGTGATCGCGTACGCATAAATTACATTGCAGCGTCGCATCTTACCCTGCTCGCCCTCATCTTTTGACGCAAAGCGGGATTGGAACTGCCCCGCGTATCACCTGTACATCGGACGGATTTTGATGCACGGCACAAGTCGGCGTCAGACGTGTAGCGCGTCCCGGGTCCCCCGGTTCGCAGCATGGTTCGACTACCGGCCGGTCACCCAGACGGGTGCGTTCGCCCTGCTCATCGGTCCGTTCTCCTCGCCGACCGTCTCGTTGTGCCAGCTACCTGCACGGCGACGCGGGAAGGACGGCGACGCCCCCTTGTGGGCTCCACCCAACTTCCCTAGTCTCGTGGCCGCACCTCACCACCTGCATGTGCGGACGGGCGAGGCCGGACTCTTGTCGTCAGAATCGTGATGCTATGGCATCCACCCCCACCGAACTTACGATTCAGCTCCGCCCGGAGCGCCGCGTTGACGTGATCGACGTCAACAAGCGCGTTCGGGACATCTCGACCGACTTCCTGGCGGAGTACCAGCGAGCGCTCTACTGCTCGCATCATACCACGGCCGGCTTTCTCGAGGAGACGATTTGCAACCGGCTCGGCCAGAGCGATGACTCGGTCCACCAGTTCCTGGAGCCGTTCCAGGAACTCTTCCCGTTCGGCGCCGAGTACCGCCACGACCAGATGCATCTTCGCCGGGAGCTGAGTCCGGCGCAGCGACAAAACGAGCCCCGCAATGCTGATTCGCATCTGACGTTTATCAGCTCGGGGCTCGAGAACTGTGTCACCTACCCGAGCGACCCGTCGCGCCCCGTCTTTTTCATCGACCTGGACGGCGTCAACAAGGACAACCAGGACCGGCGCGAACGCACCACGACCGTTCTCGGATACAACGACGAGCGACTGGTCAAAGAAACGGAGATCGTCGTGCCGGTATCGACCCACCCGATCGACTCGATCAGCCTCCGTGATCCTCGCCTCGGCGTGTTCGATGAACTCCACGAACTTCTCGCCGAGCACGGCATTCGCCGGGGGCGCGTTCATATCGACCTCGCAACAGACGAAACGCACGCGGGCCTGACGGTCAACGAGTACGAAACGCTTCTGATGAAGCACGACCTGGCAGAGGTGCTGCGCGACCCGCTCCGCTTCATGGCGCGGAAAGGCCGCAACATGCTCCGGGACCCGGGCGCCGTCCCCGGCAAGGTGAAGAATTACGCCAAGTACGACCTGGTTCGTCTCGTCAACCGGGTACTTGACACGCTCGGCCTCTCTGAGTCGCTCGTGGAACGGGTCATCGATAAGTGCTTCGCTGTCCCCGCCGAACGTTTCCTCCGAATGAAGCGCTCGGTCAGCCTCCTCGTGACGGAAGATGAGCGAAATGGCGAAGGCACGATCGTTCAGGGTCGGTACCAAAGCCCCATCCTCGTTCAGTGGCGTAAGTCAGAGCCGCAGGCCCGCCGTCTGAAGGTGAAACTGACGCGATTCGAGTAGAGACAATAGCGAAGACAGGCAACGTAGACACGGGACGTCGTCCGATGGACGGCGTCCCTTTCTGTTTGCTCGCACAGCCCGCATCACGCGATCCGGTCGCGCCGGCCATCAGGTGCCGAGAAACTGCCCGTGGAAGCCGAAGGGAATGGCGTGGGGCACCGGTGCTCGCGCCTGCTCGGAAAAGGTCTCTGCGTCCAGGACCAGCAAGAAGGACCGATCCTGATTTGGGTCGAGCACAACCGACAGGATGCATCCCTCATCTTCCGCGCCTCCGGTGGGGGACGGGACGAAGACGGGCTCACCGGGATACGTCCCCGACTCCCGCCACATCCGGGACGCGCCGCTCTCGACGTCGATCTTGACGAGCTGATCGGTGAAGTTGCCGGCCTCGCGCGCTCCGACGCCGTACACGAACCGGTACGGCCGGCCCTCGACGCGCTGATCGTGAACGCGGGGCAACTCCAGCCGCGTCTCCGACAGAGGCTCCGGCTTCACAGGAGACGCGGAGCCCCCGAGCGGCAGGCGATATCGATGCAGGGTACCGACCGCAGGTGTGGGCTCATCCGACCGCAGCCGTTGGAGGTACAGCTCATCGATGATGCTGGCATCGTCGTACGTCACAATGTCGCACACGATGGCGTCTCCCTGCTCAAACGAATTGACGTGATGAAAGGCGAACGCCGGTGGCGCTTCGACCTGCGTGACTTCCTCGCCATCGGAGAGGCGGACGACCCGAAAGCGCGTTGGCTCCTGCGCCGACCACTCGTAGTTTTCGATGAACGGCTTGCCCTCAAGCAGCATGTCCAGCGGGTCCACGCGCAGCGGCCATTCCGAGAGGATCGCGTATCGTTCCGTGAGACCGAAGCTGTGCATGTAGCTCGGCCGATCGACGGGCAAGGTCGCACGGACGTCCCGCCGGCGGCTCCCCGGGTCGACGGCGCAAACATGGTACCGGCACGACCGACCGAACGACGCACCGTACGTGGTCATTTGCCCTGTATCCGGATGGATGTGCGGATGGGCCGTCATCGTCTGCACGTCGAGGTCATCCGCAAAGTCGGTCACGCCGGCGGTGTCCAGCGTCTCCGGATCAAACGCGACCGGCAGCGGCGTTTCCGTCATGGCCACCCAGTCGCCGGCCAGCTTTGCGATGTTGATGCAGGCATTGTCCGTCAGCCGCGGGCGGAAGATGGACATGACGCGTCGAAAAATCGATCGACACGGGTCCGTTGCAAACTCTGCACGCGAAATCTGGCCGCGCTCCAGCGCTTCGGTTCGCGACCGGGACTCCAGGAATCGGTTTCGGTAGGACACCTCTCCGTCGGCAACCTGGAAGGCGTGGAGCATCGCGAGGCCGTCGAACCAGTGATTGTAGGCATCCGTGCCGACCTCGAACTGGGCGGGCCCGTTGCGAATCAGGGTGCCGCTCAACCACCGAGGCATCGATCCTTCGATCGGAAGGGCGCCAACGGTTGCTTCGCGTTTGAGACTTTCGAACCCGGCAGCGTAGGACATGGCGTCGAAGGGAAAGGAAAAGAGAACAGCGGCTCCGCGTAAGTTTGACGCTGGTTACAATGTCGGGACTTCCATTCTGTGTCGGGTGGCAGGCCGGCGTCGCTGCGAACAAGCCCGGTAGCGCGCGGTCCAATCGATGCTTCGCAGGCACGCTCCGATCGAACCCGTGCGCTGCACCTGAAGTTCAGCCACGCACCGACTCTCACCCCGCACGTCGCATCCCACAATGGCCCGCCCCCCTTCTTCTAGCTCCGACCCGGAGTTTCCCCCGTACGACGGTCTGGTTTCTCTTGAAGGGATCACCAAGTCGTTTCGCGAAGGTGAACACGAACGCACGGTTCTGGACAACCTGAACGCAGAGATACAACCCGGCGAGTTCGTTGTGCTCATGGGACGGAGCGGTGCCGGAAAGAGCACGCTGCTCAACCTCATCAGCGGCATCGACCTTCCAACGAGCGGGCGCGTCGTGATCGGCGATACGGACCTGACGCGGCTGTCCGAAACGGACCGCACCCTCTTTCGCCGGGAAAACATCGGCTTCATCTTTCAGTCGTTCAATCTCATCTCGACGCTCACGGTCGCGGAAAACATCACCCTTCCGCTCGAGCTGTCCGGGCGCCGCGATGAGGAAGCCCGCGCGCTCGAGGTCCTGGATCGGGTCGGCCTGGCCGACCGTAAAGACAGCTTCCCGGACCTGCTCTCAGGCGGGGAGCAGCAACGCGTTGCCCTGGCCCGGGCCCTATCGGCGAACCCGCTGTTGATCCTGGCGGACGAACCGACCGGCAACCTGGATTACGAAACCGGCCAGCAGGTGATGGATGTGCTGACCGAGCTCGTGCGGGACTACGGCAAGACGATCCTCATCGCCACGCACGACCGGACGCTCATCGACGAGGCCGACCGGTGCCTGACGCTCCACGGCGGAAAGCTGGAGGCCGGCGTACCGGATTTCGTGGAGGGGTGACGCTCCTCGTGTGATACCGCCCCCGTTTGTCGGCCCGCGTTCCGTCGGCAGAACGGCACCTTTCTACGTTCGCTCTTCGATCTACCACTCCCGTGCGCCTTCTCCCGAAATCGAGTCTTCGGTACCT